>NZ_JBHWZH010000078.1:4904-27720 GCF_042728285.1 Streptomyces sp. NPDC060194
GGGGTCTGGGTGGGGGGGGCTGGGGGGGGGCCCCCCCCCCGGGGGGCCCCGCCCCCGCCCCGGGGGGGGTGCCCCCAACCCCGCTTCCCGACTCAATTCTTGACCAGCAGCCCCCGGCTCCGCAGGACGTAGCGCTCCAGGGGGCTGAAGAACAGCAGGTCGATGGCGATGCCGACGATCAGGATCAGCAGGATCGCGAGGAACACCCCGGCGATGTCGGAGTTGCTGCGACCGTTCTCCAGGAGCTGCCCGAGGCCGAGGCCCAGCTCCGGCGAGGACGCGATGATCTCCGCTGCCATCAGCGAGCGCCAGGAGAACGCCCAGCCCTGCTTCAGCCCCGCCACGTACCCCGGCAGCGACGCCGGCAGGACGATGAACCAGGTGCCGCGCAGCCCGGTCGCGCCCAGGGTGCGCCCGGCCCGCAGGTGCAGCGGCTGGATCTGGTCGACGCCGGAGACCAGCCCGTTGGCGATCGAGGGGACCGCGCCGAGCAGGATGACGGCGTACATCATCTGGTTGTTCAGCCCGAGCCAGAGCACGGCCGGGGCGACCCAGGCCACCGACGGAAGCGACTGCAGGCCGGAGAGGATCGGCCCGATCGCCGCCCGGACGAACCGGACGCGGGCCACGAGCAGCCCCAGCGGGGTGCCGATCGCGAGGGCCAGCGCGAAGCCGAAGACGCCCCGGGAGACCGACGTCCACACGACGTCGAGCAGCGTCCCGTTGACCCACATGTCGTTCAGGCTCGCCCACACGTCGGCCGGGGCGGGCAGCTTGTCGACGCGGGCCACCTCGGCCCAGTAGAGCCCCTGCCAGACGACGTAGACGAGCAGGACGGCGACGACCGGCGGCATCACCTTGCGGACGAGGACCTCGCGGACGGACGTGCGGCGCACCTGCACCGCGTCGAGCGCGTCCAGGCCGGCCTCGACGCCGGCGAGGTCGCCCTTGGCGCGGGTGTCCGCGGGAGCCTTCGGTGCGGCGGTGGTCTCAGTGCTGGCCATGGCGGCTGATCTCCCCCCGGAGTTCCTCGGTGATCTCGACGGACAGCTCGGCGACGGCCGCGTCCTCGATACGGCGCGGCTGCGGGATGTCCACCGCCCACTCCCGGGCGATCCGGCCCGGGCGGGAGCTGAGCAGGATCACCCGCTGGGCGAGGCGGACCGCCTCGCGGACGTTGTGCGTGACGAACAGGACGGAGACGTTCGTCTCACGCCAGATCCGGGTCAGCTCGCCGTGCAGCACGTCCCGGGTGATGGCGTCGAGCGCGGCGAACGGCTCGTCCATCAGGAGCAGTTGGCTGTCCTGGGCGAGTGCGCGGGCCAGCGCCACGCGCTGCCGCATGCCGCCGGACAGCTCGTGGACCCGCTTGCCGTGCGCGCCCTCCAGGCGGACGAGCGCGAGCAGCCGGTCGGCCTCGGCGCGCCGCTCGCCCTTGGGGACGCCGCGCAGCCGGAGGGCCAGTTCGATGTTCTTGCCCGCGGTGAGCCACGGGAACAGGGCGTGCTCCTGGAACATCAGGGCGGGCCGCCCGCCGGGGGTCGATATCGACCCCGCGGACGGGCGGTCGAGCCCGGCGACCAGGTTGAGCAGCGTGGACTTGCCGCACCCGGAGGCCCCCAGGAGGGTGACGAACTCGCCGGGCGCGACATCGAGGCTGATGTCGTCCAGGACGAGCTGCGGGGCCCCGCCGGGGCCGCCGAAGGACTTCGAGACGTGCTCGATGCGGGCGGCGGGCGCGCCGTCGGGCGCCCGGCCGGGACCACGGTCCTCGGCCCGGGTCTTCGTGAGCGCTGTGGCCATGATCGTCACCTCCTGGGGGTTCGTGTCCGGGCTCGGGTTACTTGACGCCGAGCGAGGCGTCGTCGACCGCGGTGCCGCCCTCGGCCTTCAGGACCTTGTTGAGGAGCTTCAGGTCGTAGATGCCGGAGAGCTCCGGCTGCTCCAGCAGGCCGGCGTTGACCGCGTGGTCCGCCTGCGTCCGGAGGGTGGCGGCCAGCGGGTCGTTGGTGAACTCGATGGACTTCCACGCCGGGTCGATGACCTCGGCCGGGAGCTCCTTGCCCGAGAGCGTCTTCAGCGCGGTGTTCGCCGACGCCTTCGCCTCGTCCGGGTTCTCGCTGATCCACTTGTTCGTCTTCACCGAGCCGCGCAGGACCGCTTCGACGACGTCGGGGTGCTCCTTCAGGAAGGTCTGCGACACGATGATGTTCGTGATCACGAACTTGCCGTCGGGCCACAGGGACTTCTCGTCGAGCAGCACCTTCGCGCCGGAGGAGACCAGCTTGGAGGCCGTCGGCTCGGGCACCCACGCGCCGTCGATCGAGCCGGAGGCGTAGGCGTCCGGGGTGATCTTGTTGTCGGTGCGGACGATCGAGACGTCACCCTTGCCGCTCTGGGTGTCGACCTTCCAGCCCTTCTCCTTGATCCAGTGCAGGAAGGCCACGTCCTGGGTGTTGCCCAGCTGCGGGGTGGCGATCTTCTTGCCCTTGAGGTCGTCGAGCGACTTGACCTTCTTCGGGTTGACCACCAGCTTGACGCCGCCGGAGGCGGAGCCGGAGATGATCCGCAGGGACTGGCCCTTGGACTTCACGTAGCCGTTGATGGACGGCGAGGGGCCGATGAAGCCGATGTCGATCGAGCCGGCGTTGAGCGCCTCGATCTCGGCGGGGCCGGCGTTGAAGGTCGCCGTCTCCAGCTTGGTGCCGCCGAGCTCCTCGGCGATCAGGCCCTCCTGGACGCCCACGAGGGCGGTGGAGTGCGTGAGGTTGGGGAAGTAGCCGAGCTTGACGGTGTCGGCGGAGAGCTTCTTCGCGCCGGCGGCGGCCTGCGTCTTCTTCGGCGCGTCGTCCTTGGCCTCGGAGCCGTAGCCGCAGGCGCCGAGCGCCAGGGCCAGCAGGGGAAGGGCGGCGGCCGCGGCGAGGGTGCGGCGGGGGTGGGCAGACACGGGAGGTCGTTCCTCTCGTCGGCCCGGGGTCACGGCCTCGTGGTCGTCACGAGGGGACAGGTCCGGGCGGGGCGGCAGGTCTTCGGCGGTGCGTCACGAACAGCCGTACGGACGGCGTCGCTTGGGGCATCGGGGCGCGCGAGCGGTGCGCGTACGTCATCGCGCACATCGCACGACCCCGCCGCTTCCCGCGCCGAGGGAGCCGCTGCCCACGCGGCCGCCCTCCTTCGCGAACGTCGCGAACACGTCGATCGTCATCAGAAGTCCCACCCCTCCTCGTCCACGTCCTCGATCACCGGCTCCGG
Source organism: Streptomyces sp. NPDC060194 (assembly GCF_042728285.1). Classification (NCBI taxonomy): domain Bacteria; kingdom Bacillati; phylum Actinomycetota; class Actinomycetes; order Kitasatosporales; family Streptomycetaceae; genus Streptomyces; species Streptomyces sp. NPDC060194. The sequence goes on from NZ_JBHWZH010000078.1 coordinate 8,157, forward strand.
GGCCGCGGTCGGCGAGGCGAACGCCTCACCGGCCATCCCCGCCGCCAGGGTCGTACCGTCCGCCGGATCGATCAGCAGGAACGATCCGGTGCGGCGCGAGTCGGCGTACGCGTCGAGAGCCAGCGGCTCCGCGACGCGCACCTTGACCCGGCCGATGTCGTTGGCCACCAGCTGCCCCGGCTCGGGGTGCTGGGACAGGTCGTCCAGGGTGAGCCGGGAGGGGATCTCCTTGACGATCGCCTTCACCGTGCGGGTGGTGTGCTTGAGCAGCACCCGCTGCCCCACCGTGAGCGGCCGGTCGGCGACGTGGCAGACCGTCGCCTCCACGTCCTGCGAGGTCGCGGGCGCGTCCCCGGTGGGGACGATGAGGTCGCCGCGCGAGATGTCGATGTCGTCGGCGAGCAGCAGCGTCGCCGACTGCGGGGTCCACGCGGTGCGGACCGGCTTGCCGAGCAGGTCGATCCCGGTGATCGTCGTGGTGCGACCCGAGGGCAGGACGGTCACCCGCTCCCCGACCCGGAAGGTGCCGGCCGCGATCTGGCCCGCGTAGCCGCGGTAGTCGGGCAGTTCGGGGGTCTGCGGGCGGATCACGTACTGGACGGGGAAGCGGGCGTGGCAGTCGGTCAGGTCGTGGCTGGCCGGGACCGTCTCCAGGTGCTCCAGGACGGTCGGGCCGCCGTACCAGTCCATGTTCGCCGACGGCTCCACGACGTTGTCGCCGGCGAGCGCGGAGATCGGGATCGTGGTGATCTCGGGGACGCCGAGGGAGGCCGCGTAGGTGGTGAACTCCTCGGCGATGGCGGCGAAGACGGACTCCCGGTAGTCCACCAGGTCCATCTTGTTGACCGCGAGGACCACGTGCGGCACCCGCAGCAGGGCCGCGACGGCCGCGTGCCGGCGGGTCTGCTCGACGACCCCGTTGCGCGCGTCGACCAGGACGACGGCCAGCTCGGCGGTGGACGCGCCGGTGACCATGTTCCGGGTGTACTGCACGTGGCCGGGGGTGTCGGCCAGGATGAACCGGCGGCGGGCGGTGGCGAAGTAGCGGTAGGCCACGTCGATCGTGATGCCCTGCTCGCGCTCGGCCCGCAGGCCGTCGGTGAGCAGCGCGAGGTCCGGGGCCTCCTGGCCGCGCGCGGTCGAGGCGGCCTCGACGGCCTCCAGCTGGTCGGTGAGGATCGACTTGGAGTCGTGGAGCAGCCGCCCGACCAGGGTGGACTTGCCGTCGTCGACGGAGCCGGCGGTCGCGAAGCGCAGCAGGGTGGTCTCGCCGAGGAGTTCCTCGGGCACGGCGGGGCTGGTGGTCTGGCTCATCCTAGAAATACCCCTCGCGCTTGCGGTCTTCCATCGCGGCCTCGGACATCTTGTCGTCGGCGCGGGTCGCGCCCCGCTCGGTGAGCCGGGAGGCGGCGATCTCGGTGATCACGGCGTCCAGCGTGGTGGCGTCGGAGTCGACGGCGCCGGTGCAGGACATGTCGCCGACGGTCCGGTAGCGCACCAGGCGGGTCTCGACCTGCTCGGTGTCCTTGGGGCCGCCCCAGTCGCCGGCGGTCAGCCACATGCCGTTGCGCCGGAACACCTCGCGCTCGTGGGCGAAGTAGATCTCCGGCAGCTCGATCCGCTCCCGGGCGATGTACTGCCAGACGTCCAGCTCGGTCCAGTTGGACAGCGGGAAGACCCGGACGTGCTCGCCGGGGGCGTGCCGGCCGTTGTAGAGCTGCCACAGCTCGGGGCGCTGGCGGCGCGGATCCCACTGCGAGAACTCGTCGCGCAGCGAGAACACCCGCTCCTTGGCGCGCGCCTTCTCCTCGTCCCGGCGGCCGCCGCCGAAGACCGCGTCGAACCGCTCCGCCTGGATCCTCTCCGTCAGCGGCAGCGTCTGCAGCGGGTTGCGGGTGCCGTCGGGGCGCTCGCGCAGGATCCCCCGGTCCAGGTAGTCCTGCACGGACGCCACGTGCAGCCGCAGCCCGTGCTCGGCGACCGTGCGGTCGCGGTACTCCAGCACCTCGGGGAAGTTGTGCCCGGTGTCGACGTGCAGCAGCGTGAACGGCACCGGCGCCGGCGCGAACGCCTTGAGCGCCAGGTGCAGCATGACGATGGAGTCCTTGCCGCCGGAGAAGAGGATCACCGGCCGCTCGAACTCGCCCGCGACCTCGCGGAAGATGTGGACGGCCTCGGACTCCAGCGCGTCCAGGTGGGACAGGGCGTACGGGCCGGTGACGGCCCCGTCGGTGGTGGCGGTGACGGCGGTGGTCATCAGGCCAGACCCCTCTGGTTGAGCAGCGCGTGCAGCGCGGCCGCGGACTCGGCGACGCTCTGGTGCTGGGACTCGATCCGCAGGTCAGGGGCCTCGGGGGCCTCGTACGGGTCGTCGACACCGGTCAGGCCGGTCAGCTCGCCGGCCGCCTGCTTGGCGTACAGGCCCTTCACGTCGCGCACGGAGCACACCTCGACGGGGGTGGCGACGTGCACCTCCAGGTACGTGGTGTCCTTCTTCGCGTGGCGGTCGGCGACCGCCTCGCGGCTGTCGGCGTAGGGGGCGATCACCGGGACGAGGACCTTGACGCCGTTGCGGGCGAGGAGTTCGGCGACGAAGCCGATGCGCTGCACGTTGGTGTGCCGGTCCTCGCGGCTGAAGCCGAGGCCCGCGGAGAGGAACTCGCGGATCTCGTCGCCGTCGAGCACCTCGACGCGGTGGCCCTCGGCGCGCAGCCGGCCCGCCAGCTCGTGGGCGATGGTGGTCTTGCCGGCGCTCGGCAGACCGGTGAGCCACACCGTGGCTCCCGCCTCCGTCACGCTCATGGGTATCTCCTGGGATCGCTGATGGTTCGTCACCGCACCGGGCGACGGGCTGCTGTGGGTCACGGGGCGGTCAGCCGTGCAGTCCGCACTCGGTCTTGCCGCGGCCGGCCCAGCGGCCGGCGCGGGCGTCCTCGCCGGCCTCGACCCGGCGGGTGCAGGGCGCGCAGCCGACGGACGCGTAGCCGTCCATGAGCAGCGGGTTGGTCAGCACGCCGTGCTCGGCGACGTAGGCGTCCACGTCGTCCTGCGTCCAGCGGGCGATCGGCGAGACCTTGACCTTGCCGCGCTTCTCGTCCCAGCCGACGACGGGGGTGTTCGCGCGGGTCGGGGACTCGTCGCGACGCAGGCCCGTGGCCCAGGAGCGGTAGCCCTTGAGGCCGTCCTCCAGGGGCTTGACCTTGCGCAGGGCGCAGCAGAGGTCGGGGTCGCGGTCGTGGAGCCGCGGCCCGTGCTCGGCGTCCTGCTCGGCGACGGTCTGCCAGGGGAGCAGGGTGATGACGTGGACGTCCATCACCGCCTCCACGGCGTCGCGGGTGCCGATGGTCTCCTCGAAGTGGTAGCCGGTGTCGAGGAAGACGACGTCCACGCCCGGCTTCACGCGCGAGGCGAGGTGGGCGACGACCGCGTCCTCCATGGACGAGGTCACGCAGAACGCGTCGCCGAAGTTCTCGACGGCCCAGCGGATGATGTCGAGCGCGTCGGCGTCCTCCAGGTCGCGGCCCGCCTGCTCGGCCAGCGCCCGGAGCTCGGCTATGTCCTGGGTGTCCTGCTGGAGCGTCGTCATGAAGCGTCCCCTCCCGAGTCGTCGCCCTCGGTGCGCGCCGCGGATGCCCGCTGCACCCCGCGCGTCAGCAGCCCGAGGAACTTGAGCTGGAACGCGCGGTTGCAGGAGGCGCATTCCCACGCCCCGTGCCCGGTCTCGTTGGGCCGCAGGTCCTCGTCCCCGCAGTAGGGGCAGTGGAAAGGAGCCGCTCGCTCGCTCACTTGAGAGCCCCCTCGTCCGCGCGGGCGACCCACGTCGCGAAGCGTTCGCCGTCGGTGCGGTCGGACTCGAAGCGGCGGACGACGCGCTCGACGTAGTCGGGGAGTTCGGCGGCGGTGACCTTCAGGCCCCGGACCTTGCGGCCGAAGCCGGCGTCGAGGCCGAGCGCGCCGCCGAGGTGCACCTGGTAGCCCTCGACCTGCTGACCGTCCGCGTCCAGCATGAGCTGGCCCTTGAGGCCGATGTCGGCGACCTGGATGCGGGCGCAGGCGTTGGGGCAGCCGTTGATGTTGATGGTGATCGGCTGGTCGAACTCCGGCAGCCTGCGCTCCAGTTCGTCGATGAGCGAGGCGCCGCGCGCCTTGGTCTCGACGATCGCCAGCTTGCAGAACTCGATGCCGGTGCAGGCCATCGTGCCGCGCCGGAACGGCGACGGCTTGACCCGCAGGTCCAGCGCCTCCAGGCCGGCCACCACGCCGTCGACGCGGGACTCCTCGACGTCGAGGATCACCATCTTCTGCTCGGCGGTGGTGCGCACCCGGCCGGAGCCGTGCGCCTCCGCCAGCTCGGCGATCTTGGTGAGGGTGGAGCCGTCGACCCGGCCGACGCGCGGCGCGAAGCCGACGTAGAAGCGGCCGTCCTTCTGCGGGTGGACGCCGAGGTGGTCGCGCCAGGTGCCGGTGGGCTGCTCGGGGGCGGGGCCGTCGAGCAGCTTCCGGCCGAGGTACTCCTCCTCCAGGATCCGGCGGAACTCCTCCGCGCCCAGGTCGGCGACGAGGAACTTCAGCCGGGCGCGGGTGCGCAGCCGGCGGTAGCCGTAGTCGCGGAAGATGCCGATGACGCCGCCGTAGACGTCCGGCACCTCCTCCAGCGGCACCCAGGCGCCGAGCCGGACGCCGAGCTTGGGGTTGGTGGAGAGCCCGCCGCCGACCCAGACGTCGAAGCCGGGGCCGTGCTCGGGGTGGTCCACCCCGACGAAAGCGATGTCGTTGATCTCGTGCGCCACGTCGAGCTGCGGGGAGCCGGAGACCGCGGACTTGAACTTGCGGGGCAGGTTGGAGAAGTCCGGGTTGCCGATGAAGCGGCGCTGGATCTCCTCGATCGCCGGGGTGCCGTCGATGATCTCGTTGGCGGCGATGCCGGCGACGGGGGAGCCGAGGATGACGCGGGGGGTGTCGCCGCAGGCCTCGGTGGTGGACAGGCCGACCTCCTCGAGGCGGCGCCAGATCTCCGGCACGTCCTCGATGCGGATCCAGTGGTACTGGACGTTCTGCCGGTCGGTCAGGTCGGCGGTGCCGCGGGCGAACTCCTGGCTGATCTCGCCGATGACGCGCAGCTGGCGGGTCGTCAGCCGGCCGCCGTCGATGCGGACGCGCAGCATGAAGTAGCGGTCGTCCAGCTCCTCCGGCTCCAGGACCGCGGTCTTGCCGCCGTCGATGCCGGGCTTGCGCTGGGTGTACAGGCCCCACCAGCGCATCCGGCCGCGGAGGTCGTTGGGGTCGATGGAGTCGAATCCGCGCTTGGAGTAGATCGTCTCAATGCGTGTCCGCACGTTGAGACCGTCGTCGTCCTTCTTGAACTGCTCGTTCCCGTTGAGCGGCGTGTGGTGCCCCTTCGCCCACTGACCCTCGCCACGGTGGCGGCTTTGCTTGCGGCGGGGCGCGGCGGCAGGGGTGTCCGGGGTGGCGGCCATGGGGATACGTCCTTCGGGACTGCGGGGGAGCGGCTCTGACCTGCGCACGGGCGCGTGCGGCGCGCGGCGGTGCGGGAGAGGTCTCTTCGGTGGAGGCGGTGGTACGGGGCGGCTCAGCGCGCCGGACAGATGGCGCTGGACACGCGGCCGAGGTCGACGTGACGTCGACTCACCAGGGCACTTCCGGCGCGATTCATGACGGAAGCGTGGCACGGCGATCTGCGGACAGTCCACCATCGTCCGCCATGTGGACGCAGGTGTCTTGAATGGCGGACGATGTGTCACCCGTCACGGGGACTACCGGGGCGGGTGTTCCGGTGCGGTCCGCTCCGCCCCCGGCCACGGGCCCGGGGTGGGGACGGCCGGCTGCTCGGCCGTCCGGGTGTCGTAGAGCCGGAAGCCGCGCCGCTCGTAGTTGGCGACCGCGTGCGGGCCGTCGAGCGAGCAGGTGTGGAGCCAGACCCGCCGGGTGGCCGGCCGGGACGGCCAGCGGTCGGCGAGGTCCCAGGCGCGGGCCATGCCGTAGGACAGCAGGTGCCCGCCGAGCCCGCGGCCGCGGACGGCGGGCAGCAGCCCGAACTGGACGATCTCGACGACGCCGTCCTCCTGCGCCGCCAGCTCCACGTACCCGGCGGGCGTCCCCCGCTCGTACACCACCCAGGTCTCCGCCCCGGGGCGCGCGATTACCTCGCGCCACTGGTCGTACGTCCAGCCGAGCCGGTCGACCCAGGTGACGTCGCCGCCGACCGCCGTGTACAGGAACCGGCTGAACTCGGGGGAGGGGCGCTCGGCCCGGACGATCCTTATGTCCCGGCCCGGCGGGGCGCCGGACGTGCGGAGATCGGCGATCGACGTCTGTTCCATGTACCAAGTGGTCACGGTGGCGGTGCTGTTCATACCGGCGATTGGATCACGGCCCCCGCCGTCGGGGGCCCCGGGGGCCGGAGGTCGCCGCGGACCTCCGGCCCCGATCCGCCGCCCCGCCTCAGAGCCCCTCGGCGGCCGACCGCTCCAGGAACGCCAGCCGCGCCTTCTTCGCCACCAGCCGCACCTCGGGGAGCACGACCTCGGGCAGGACGACCTCCGGGCCCAGGGTGAAGCCCGAGCGCCGCATGCGCTCGACGGCCTTGTCGTTGCCGGTGTCCGGCTCGACGACGACCCGGCTCACCGACGGGTCCGCGAAGGCGAAGGCGATCATGACGGGCAGCAGGGCCGCGGTGTACCCCTGGACCGCGCCGCCCTGCGGCGGGCCGAGCAGCAGGTGGATCCCGAGGTCGCCGGGGAGCGCCTCGTAGCACTCGCTGACCCGGTCGGCGGCCGGCTCGTAGGTCTGGAGGAGGGCCACCGGGCGGCCGTCCAGGCGCAGCAGGAAGCCGTGGTGGGTGGTGAGCGAGTCGAGGTGGGCGTAGATGTCGCGCACCTCCTCCACGGTGGCGCCGTTCATGCCCCAGAAGCGGGCGCGTTCCTGCGACACCCAGGAGTGGATCACCCCGGCGTCCGCGTCCGGGTCCACGGGCGCGATCGTCACGGTGCCGAGACCGGGAGCGTGCTGCTCGAACACCGGGGTCGCGTCGTCGGTCGGCATGTCTCTCCTCGGGGGCTGCTGCGGGTGGCCGGTCTCGGGGGTCAGGAGGTCCGGGTCGGTGACCACGGGGACGAGTTCGCCGCCGGCCCAGAGCGGGAGCTGGTCGAGCGCGTGCGGGTCGCCGGGGACGCCGGAGGCGCCCAGCGGGACGATCCAGAGGCTGTCCTCGCGCCGGGCGAGGTCCCATACGTACCGGGCGGACGGGCCGCGGGCGAAGCCGTGGGTCACGCCGGGGACGCTGGAGGTCGAGAGCACGCAGTCGTGGTCGCCGGCCACGCCCGGCCACACGGCGTCCGCGTCGGGCAGCGCCTGCCAGGGGACGACCCGGTGCAGCTCGCCCCACGGCACGTCCTGCACGACCGCCTCCTCCACCGCGGCCCGCACGACCTCGGCCCGATCGATCTCCGGCAGCAGCGAGGTGGTCAGCAGCCCTTCCAGCGCGTAGGCGATCTTCCCGGTCGCGAACAGCCAGGGTGCGAAGAGCGCCGGGTAGTCGGCGTGCACGTCGGCGAGCGGGGTCAGCGCGGGGTGCGCGGCGAGCCGGTGCACGGTGGCGGCGCGGACCGCCGCGTACGCCGAGGCGTCGTGGCTGCCGGCGTCCATGCGGCGGTCCCAGCGCACCAGCCGGTCCCGCAGCGCGGTCGCCGCCGGGGAGAGCCCGTCGAGGTCGGCCAGCAGCGCGATCAGGGGGGCGGCGGAGGCGAGGTGGGTGTCGGTGTGGACGGCGGCCATGTCCTTCGCCGTCCAGCCCGCGTCGGTGGCGGTCAGCAGCTCGGTGATCCGGTCCGCCCGGTGGGCGGGGGCGAACTCCGTGCCGAGCGGGGCCGCGATGCCCCGCTGGTTCGCCATCACCGCCACCCCGTCCGCGGCCACCGCCGCGCGCGGCAGCGGGTGCGCCCCGCCCCAGTCGTGGCCGGGCTCCCAGGCGGACACCACCCGCAGCCCGTTGTCCCGGTGCCGCTTCGGCACGAACCCGGCCACCCGGTGCAGCAGCCCGCCGGCGGTGTCGGCGGCCTGCACCACGTTGACCGGCTCCGCCCACCGGTCGAAGGCGCGGTCGACGTCGTCGACGGTCCGCGCCCGCAGCAGCGCGGGCAGCGCCTCGAAGCCCAGGCGCCGGGTGACGCGGGGCGGGTAGCGCAGGCTGATCGCGGGGGAGTGGGCCGGGCCGCCCGCCGCCTCCGCGCCCGGCTCGGGCCCGAGCCCGCCGACGATCACGGGCCCGCGGTCGGTCTCGACCACCTCGACGGCGACCGGATCCGCCCCCGCCACCTCGACGGTCTCGGTGTGCGCGGCCGCCGGCCGCCAGCCGTCGGGGCCGAGCGCCTCCACGCCGCCGTCCGCGGTCCGGCGCAGCCGTTCGCGGTAGAGGTCCTGGTAGTCGGACATCGCGTTGGTGATCGCCCAGGCGACGTGGCCGGTGTGGCCGAAGTGCCCGATGCCGGGGACGCCCGGCACGGCGAGGCCGACGACGTCGAACTCCGGGCAGGACAGGTGGATCTGCTGGTAGACGCCCGGCGCCTCGACGAAGCGGTGCGGGTCGCCCGCGAGGAGCGCACCTCCGGCGGCGGTGCGGCCGCCGGCCACCAGCCAGCCGTTGCTGCCGGCCGCGCCGGGGCCGTCGGTGGCGAAGAGCGTGAGGGCGTCCTCGCCGATCCTGCGGGCGACCTCCTCGCGCCACAGCTTGGTGGGGAAGCCGGCGAACAGGATATGGGTGGAGATCCAGACTCCGAGGGGGGTCCAGGGCTCCCAGCGGCCCGGCTCGACACCCGCCGCCGCGAACTCGGGGGCGAGCGCGGCCCCTTCGGGGAGGCCGGCGTTGACGCCGTCCACGTAGGCGCGCACCCAGGCGGCCGTCTCGGGGTCGAGCGCCGCGTAGCAGCGGCGGGCGGTGTCGTCGAGCCGGGCGCGGCGCACGAAGAGGTCCCACTCCAGGGCGTCCGGGCCGAGGAAGGCGGCCGTGGTGCCCTTCGCCCGGTGCCGCTCGACCTCCAGCTGCCAGGCGCGGTCCCGGGCGGCGTTGCGCCCCTGCGCGTGGACCAGTTCGTGCGGGCCCGCCGCCCGCAGATGCGGTATGCCCCACGCGTCCCGACGGACCTCGGTGCTCACAGGTACCCCCACTCTCGCGCACTGCCTTAGGTAAGGCTGGCCTTACCTTAACAGTGGGTGAGGGAGGCGTGGTCACCGGCCACCGGTCACCGTTCACCGGCCGCCGGCTCACCGTCCGCCGGGCGTTCCCTCCGCACCGCCGGCGCCGAGGAGTGCGGCAGCAGGTCCTCCCGGCGTGACGGCCGCACCAGCTCCACGTCGACGTCGTCGGCGAACCGGTAGGGCCGGTGGGCGAGCACCTCGGCCAGACCGCGCCGGACGCGCGACAGCTCCGCCCGTACCGTCACCGTCCGCGAGGGGTCGCCGAACAGGTCCGCCGCGAGCTGGGCGGCGGTGCGGCCCTCGCGGTGCGAGGCCAGGACGTAGAGCAACTCCGCGTGCCGGGGCGTCAGTTCGTGCGTCCACTCGCCGGCGGCGCCGCTGACCGTCACCGACCAGCGGTGCGGGCGGCTCAGGTCGAGCACCACCCGGGTCGGCCGGACGCCGGCCGGGGCGTCGTCGTCGACGGTGAGCAGCCAGCCGCCGGGCAGCGGTTCGGCGCGGCACCGCCCGAGCGACGGCAGCCAGACGCGGCCCGCCGCGAGCCCCCGCGGCAGTGCCACCCGGTCCACCGGGGGCATGCCGGTGACTGCCGCCGTCCAGCCGTGCGCGTCGACGGCGACGGCCCGGCCGCCGATCCGGCCCAGCAGCGGCGCGGCCGTCGCCCGCAGCCGGTCGAGGGTCACCCGGTGCCGCTCGCGCAGCTCGCTCTCCGCGAGCCGGGCCACCGACTCCACCAGGCTGAGCACGGCCGGATGGAAGCTCGTCCCCGGCCCGCTGAGGTCGACCACCCCGAGGAGCCGTCCGTCCCGCGGGTCGTGGACCGGCGACGCCGCACAGGTCCAGGAGTGCAGCGCGCGCAGGGTGTGCTCGACCGAGTGCACCCGCACCGGGCGGCGCACCGCCAGCGCGGTGCCGATCCCGTTGGTGCCGGTGAACCGCTCCGACCAGGCCGCGCCCTCCGCCAGGCAGATCCCGTCCGCCCGGCGCAGCACCGACCGGTGCCCCGCCCGCCACAGCACGTGCCCCTGGTCGTCCGTCACCACCATGATCTGCACCGCCTCGTCGGCGATGCCCGCGAGCCCGTGCCGGAGCAGCGGCAGTACCGCGCCGAGCGCCGAGGAGCGCCGCCGGTGCTCCACCTCGTCCGCCGGCAGCAGCACGTCGGTGCGGACCCGGTCCGGATCGACCCCGAGGCGCCGCACCCGCCGCCAGGAGGCGTCGATCAGCGCGCGGGGCGCGCCGCCCGGGCCGGGGACGAAGTGCCGGGCGGCGGGGTCGAGCGGCTTGTCGTTCATGGGCGCTCCACGCAGGGGTGCGGACGCGGGCGAGCGGCGGTCGGGCCCCTACGGCTCGGGTGTCCGTCCATCGTGCCCCCGCACTCCGCCCCGCCGGGCCCGATCGGCACAACTGCTGCAACCTCGTGCAACCCTCGCGTCCGGCCCGGGGCCGCGGCAGACTGACCGTCCGCCGCGCGGTGCGCGGCGACCGCGAGCTCAGGGGCGGTGCCGTGTCGGCGCGGCGCCGCCCCTGTCGCCGCCTAAACCTCCACCCGCGCCCGCTCCACGATCCCCGCCAGGTCCAGCGTGTGCGGCAGCGTCCCGAACGACGCACCCCCGTCGGTCCCCAGCCGCGCGGCGCAGAACGCCGCCTCCACCTGCGGCGGCGCGTACCGCACGAGGAGCGAGCCCTGGAGCACCAGCGCCATCCGCTCCGCCACCCGCCGGGCGCGCGCCTCGACGCCGTCCAGGTCGGCCAGCTCGGTCAGCAGGCCCCTGATCGCGGCGTCGAGCCGGTGGTCGGCGCCGCGGGCGAGCCCGACCTCGGTGAGGTAGGCGTTCAGCGCCGACGGCTCGCGCCGCAGCACCCGCAGCACGTCGAGCGCCTGGACGTTGGCCGGGCCCTCCCCCAGGGAGGGCAGCGGCGACTCGCGCAGCAGCCGCGGCAGCCCGGACTCCTCCGCGTAGCCGTTCCCGCCCAGGCACTCCAGCGCCTCCGCCACGACCGGGGCGCACCGCTTGGCGACCCAGAACTTCGCCACCGGCACCGCCAGCCGCAGGAACGCGCGCTCCTGCTCGGTGTCCGCGTCCTGAGCCGCCGCCAGACGCATCGCGAGCACGGTCGCCGCCTCCGACTCCAGCGCCAGGTCCGCGAGGACGTTGCGCATCAGCGGCCGGTCGACGAGCAGCCCGTCCGACACCCGCCGGTGACCCGTGTGGTGGACCGCCTCCACCACCGCCTGCCGCATGAGCGCCGCCGAGCCGAGCACGCGGTCCACCCGGGCCGCCGCGACCGTCTCCCGCAGCGTCCGCTCCCCACCGCCCTCCTCGCCGATCCGGCGCGCCCACGTCGACCCGTCGAACTCCACCTCGGCGGTGGCGTTCGACCGGTTGCCGAGCTTGTCCTTCAACCGCTGGACCGCGAACGCGTTGCGGGCCCCGTCGGGGAGCACCCGCGGCACCAGGAAGCAGGTCGGCCCGCCCGGCGCCTGCGCGAGGACCAGGAAGCCGTCGCTCATCGGCGCGGAGCAGAACCACTTGTGCCCGGTGAGCAGGTACGCGCCGGGCCCGCCCGCCGGATCCGGCACCGCCCGCGTCGCGCCCCCCGGGGCGCCGCCCTGCTTCTCCGTCAGCCCGAGCCCGAGCAGCGCCCCGGGCTTCTGCGCGACGGGCCGCAGCCCCGGGTCGTACACCCGCGAGGTCAGCAGCGGCTCCCACACGGTCGCCAGCTCCGGCTCGGCGCGCAGCGCGGGGACGGCGGCGTGCGTCGCCGACACCGGGCAGCCGTGGCCCGCCTCCACCTGCGACCACACCAGGAACCCCGCCGCCCGCCGCACGTGCCCCGCCGGTCGCGACCAGGCCGCCGTCAGACCCGCGCTCACCGCCTTGCCGAGCAGCCGGTGCCAGGCCGGATGGAAGTCGACCTCGTCGATCCGGTGCCCGTACCGGTCGTGAGTTCGCAGCCTCGGGGGGTAGTCGTCGGCCAGCACCCCCCACTCCCGGGCCTGTGCGGAGCCGGCGGCGCGCCCGAGCGTGCCCAGCTCGTCCCGCACGGCCTCCAGGAGACCGGCGTCGACATGCCGTTCGACGGCCTCGACCAGCACTCGGTCCGAGCCGTGGACGTCGTAACCGGAGAGGGGCGGGGGCTGGTTGGTCACGGTGTGGGTCGTCGCGGTCATGCGGCTACGGTAGGGAGGTGCAGCACGTGGACGAAACCTCTGAACGACCGGCACACCGCCGTGGGCGCCTTCAGCGGGCCCGGGCCGTCTACCGCAACGTCTCCAAGCGCGGTCTGGCCTGGCTCCTGCTCAAGGACACGGTCAACTCCTGCATCGAGTACCGGATCCTGGGGCTCGCCGCGGAGGCCGCCTTCTTCACCCTCCTGTCGCTGCCGCCGCTCCTCCTCAGCCTGATCGGGCTCCTGGGCTACATCGACCTGTGGACCGGCGCGGAGATCATCGCCGGCATCGAGCAGCACATCCTCGACGCCTCGCGGACCGTGCTGTCCGACAAGGGCGTGCAGGACATCATGCAGCCGCTCCTGGACGACGTCGTCACCGGCCGCAGGCCCGACGTGATCTCCTTCGGGTTCGTCTTCGCCCTGTGGTCCGGCTCCCGCGCCGTCAACGTCTTCATCGACACCATCACCGTCATGTACGGCCTCGACGGCGTCCGCGGCATCGTCAGCACCCGGCTGCTCGCCTTCCTCCTGTTCGTCGTCGCGCTCGTCATCGGCTCGGTCGTGCTGCCGCTGGTCGTCGCCGGGCCCGAGGCGGTGATGAAGCTGCTGCCCGCCAGTACGGACGTGGTGCAGGTCCTCTACTGGCCGGTCGTCGTGGTGCTCTCCGTCGCCTTCCTCACCACGCTCTACCACGTCTCCGTCCCCGTCCGCTCGCCCTGGGTCGAGGACATCCCCGGCGCGCTCGTCGCCCTCGCCATGTGGGTGCTCGGCAGCTTCCTGCTGCGGGTCTACCTCACCAGCACCATCGAGGGCCCCACCATCTACGGCTCGCTCGCCGCGCCCATCGCCGTCCTGCTGTGGATCGGCATCTCCGCCTTCGCCGTCCTCGTCGGGGCGGCCGTCAACGCGGCCATCGACCGCGTCTGGCCGTCCGTCGCCACGGCGGCGGCGCGCGCGGTCAACGAGCGGCACCGCGAGGCCGAGGCCGCCGAGCTCATCGCCCGCGCGGCCGCGGCCCGGTCCGCCGCACAGGACCCTGACGACCCCGACATGCCCTCCGAGTTCCCCGAGCGCTGGTCCAAGTTCCTCCCCCCGGAGGACCTCGGCGGCCGCATCCGCCCGGCGCCCCGGCCGGGGCCGCGGTCGGCGCCCCGGCGCAACGAGACGATCGGGTCGCCGGCCGACAAGGACCGCTGAGGCCTCAGCCCGCGAACGCGTCCCGGACGAAGTCCGCGAAGTCGCGCGGCGGACGGCCCAGGACGTCCCGGACGTCGTGCGAGACGGCCGCGTTGCGCCCGTCGAGCAGCGTGCGGAACAGCTCCTCCAGGAACGCGACCTCCTCGGCCGGCAGCCCCGCGCCGCGGAGGATCCCGCCGTACTCCTCGACGGAGACCGGCACGTAGGTCAGCTTCCGGCCCGTGCCCGCCGTGATCTCCTCAGCCGCCTCGCGCCAGGACAGCAGGCGCGGGCCGGTCACGTCCAGGACCCGCCCGGCCGGCTCGGGGCGGACGAGGGCCGCCGCGACCACCTCGCCCAGGTCCCGCAGGTCGACGAAGGGTTCGAGGACCTCGCCGGCCGGGAAGACCAGCTCCCCGCCGGCCGCGGACTCCGCGATCGGCCCCTCGGAGAGGTTCTGCGCGAACCACGCCGACCGGACGACCGTCCACTCCGCCCCCGACGCCTTCAGCGCCTCCTCCGTCGGCACCGCCTGGTCCTCGCCCCGCGCGGACAGCAGCACCAGCCGCCGTACGCCCAGCTCCACCGCCCGCGCGGCGACCGCGCCGACCTGCTCCGCCGCGCCCGGCGCGCCGATGTCCGCGGGGTGGGCGAGGTAGGCCGCGTCCGCGCCGTCGAGCGCCGCGGTCCAGGTCGCCGGGTCGTCCCAGTCGAACCGCCACTCGCTCGACCGCGACGCCGCCCGCACCGCCGCCCCCTGCGCGGCCGCGGCCTCGGCCACCCGCCGCCCGGTCCGCCCGGACGCGCCGGTGACCAGCACCGTCCGCACCTCTCGCGTGCTCTCCGTACCCGTCTGCCGCTCCGTGTCCGTCGTCATGCGACCACTCAACCGCCGCGCGCCCGCCGGCGACCATCGCCGAGACGCTCACCCGCATGCGCGCGCGTCCACGACGTGTGATGGAGTCGTGATCGATCCACGCCGGCGTGCCCGAGGAAGGATTCCCATGCCCATCGAGACCCTCCGGATCCCCACTCCCGACGGCCTGGCGGAGGCGTTCGCCGCGTATCCCGACGGCGGCGGCCGGCATCCCGGGGTGCTGATGTACCCCGACGCCTTCGGCCTGCGGCCCGTGCTCCACGGCATGGCCCGCGAACTGGCCGGGCACGGCTACTACGTCCTCGTGCCCCACCACCTGTACCGCCACGGCCCGGCGCCCGTCGTCGAGCTTCCCGCGTTCATCGACGCGGAGAGCCGCCCGCGGATCTTCGAGCGGCTGCTGCCCCTGGTCAGGGCCCACACCGCCGAGCACGCCCAGCGCGACGCCGACGCCTACGTGGACTTCCTCACCGCGCGGCCCGAGGTCGCTCCCGGCCCCGTCGGCGCGGTCGGCTACTGCATGGGCGCCGCGCTCGCCCTGCGCACCGCGACCGCCCGCCCCGACCGGGTCGCCGCCGTCGCCGGTTTCCACCCCGCCCCGCTGGTCACCGACGCCCCCGACAGCCCCCACCTGGGCGTCCCCGCCCTCACCGCCCGGACCCACTTCGGCCTCGCCCAGGGCGACATGGGCCCCGAGGCCGTCGCCGTGCTGAACGAGGCCCTGAACTCCGCGGGCGTCCCCCACACCACCGAGGTCCACCCGGACTCCGTCCACGGCTTCACCATGTCCGACACCTCGGCCTACGACGAGGCGGCGACGCGGCGGCACTGGCAGCGGATGCTCCACGTCCTCGACGCGGCGCTGAAGAACTGACGCGGAAGGCCGCCGACGGGCCTGCGGCGGGCGTCTAGGCTGGGTGGCATGGACGCGCTCGCAGGTCTTCTCGACGGGCCCCGGGCGCGCGGGGCGTTCACGATCCGGGCCAGTTTCGACCCGCCGTGGGCGGTGCGGGTCGAGGACGAGGCGCCGCTGTCGGTGATGGTCATGATGCGGGGCGGCGGGTGGGTGGTGCCCGAGGCGGGGGCGGCGGTGGCGATGCCGGCCGGGAGCGTGGTCATCGCGCGGGGGCCGGACGCCTACACCTGCGCGGACGACCCCGCGACGCCGCCGCGGGCGGTGATCCTGCCGGGCGACCGCTGCTCGACGCCGGACGGGCGGGAGATCGGCGAGTACGTGCACCTGGGCGTGCGGAGCTGGGGCGACCGCGCGGACGGCGACGCGGTGATGCTGATCGGGACCTACCACCTGCGGGGCGAGCTCAACGCCCGGCTGCTCGACGCCCTCCCGCCGCTGGTCGTGCTGACGCCCGACGTCTGGGACTGCCCGTTCACCGCGCTGCTCCACGACGAGATGGCGCGCGACGAGCCCGGCCAGGAGGTCGTGCTCGACCGGCTGCTCGACCTGCTCCTGATCGCCGAGCTGCGCGCCTGGTTCTCCCGGGCCGGGGCCGACGCGCCCGCCTGGTACCGGGCGCTCGGCGACCCGGTGGTGGGCCGGGCGCTGCGGCTGCTCCAGGACGACCCGGCGCACCCCTGGACGGTCGCCCTGCTCGCGGAGAAGGCGGGCGTCTCCCGCGCGGCGCTCGGCCGCCGCTTCACCGCGCTGGTCGGCGAGCCGCCGATGGCGTACCTGACCTCCTGGCGGCTCGCCCTCGCCGCCGACCGCCTCCGCGACGGCGACGCCACCGTCGCCGCGCTCGCCCGCCAGGTCGGCTACGGCAGCGCCTTCGCCCTCTCGACGGCCTTCAAACGGGCCTACGGGGTGAGCCCGCAGGAGCACCGGGGGCGGCGCGATGTTTGAGGAACGGCCCTCCGCCCGGGTGCCGGGCGCGGTGCTGTGGACGGTCGCACCGGACCCCGCGGCTCCGGGGACACCGGCCCGCCCCGTGGTCCCCGACGGCTGCATGGACATCGTCTGGACCCCGGGCCGGGTCTTCGTCGCGGGCCCGGACAGCCGGGCGCGCCTGCCCGACGGCGGCCCGGCCACCCTCCACGTCGGCCTGCGCTTCGCGCCCGGCGACGCGCCGGACGTCCTCGGCGTCCCCGCCCGCGCGCTGCTCGACCAGCGCGTCGACCTCGACGCGCTCTGGCCCGCCCGCGGCGTGCGCGACCTGACCGCGCGCCTGGACACGTACGCCGCCCACCGGCGGCACGCCCTCCTGGAGGACAGCGTCCTCGCCCGCGACCCCGCGCCCGAGCCCTGGCTCCGCCCCCTCGTCGCGGCGCTCGCCGCCGGGCGCCCCGTCGCCGCCACCGCCGACGCGCTCGGACTCGGCGCGCGCACCCTGCACCGCCGCTCGCTGCGCGCCTTCGGCTACGGCCCCAAGACGCTCGCCCGCGTCCTGCGCCTGCAGCGCGCGCTCGCGCTCGCCTGGGACGGGACGCCGTACGGCGAGACGGCGTACGCGGCCGGGTACGCCGACCAGGCCCATCTGGCCCGCGAGGTGCGGGACCTGACGGGCCTGTCGCTCGGCGCGTACCTCGGCGATCGCGCTCAGCCCAGCGGTGCGAACAGCGACACCTCGCCGCCGTCGGGGTCCGCGACGGTCGCGTAGCGCTGCCCCCACTCCGCGTCCCAGGGCTTGAGACCGCCCCGGTAGCCGTCGGCGACCAGCGCCTCGTACGTCGCGTCGACGTCCGCGGGGCTCGCGCACAGGAACGCGAGGCCGATCCGGCCGCCGCCGTCCTGCGGGCTCTTCCAGTGCGGGTCGAACGAGCGGATGACGTCCTCGGTGTCCCAGGCGAGCCGGAGGCCGCCGGGGAGGGTCACCTCGACGTGGCCCTCGGCGTCCGCGGACGCCGGGATGTCCAGGCCGAGCCGCCGGTAGAAGGCCAGCGACGCGGCCATGTCCGCGGTGGCGATGCCGATGAGGTCGAGCTGCGGGGTGGGTCGTTGCGTGGTCATGCGGCCAGGCTAGGACGGCGTCGGGGCCCCGGTCTTGAACGAATCGGACACCGGCCCGGGGGCGAAGGGGACCGCCGTCGAGCGGCCCAGGTAGACGACCGGGCCCGGGTCGGGGACGTCGATCTCGTGGAAGCCGAGCCGGTCGTAGAAGGCGCGCGCCGCGGTGTTCGCGGCGACCATGCACAGGTGCACCGCCGGCACCCCGTCCGCGACGAGGGCGACCCGCAGCCGCTCCATCAGCGCGCGCCCGTACCCGCGCCCCTGCCAGGCGGGCAGCAGGTCGATGTGCAGGTGGGCCGGGTACGCGGCGACCTCGGGCACGATCATGCGCTCCGGGTCGTGCATCAACCCGATCATGACCTCGGTCGGCGTGGTGGCCGGCCCCTTCGGCGGCGGGTAGCGGAGGGCGAGCTCCGGCAGCCACAACTCCCGGTAGGCGGCGACGAACCCGGGGGTGTCCGCCGTGCCGAGCACGTAGCCGACGGCCCGCCCGGTGCCGTCGTCCAGCACGAACGCGAGCTCCGGCTCCAGGACCGCGTAGGGCAACGCGAAGATCGACGGCATCAGGTCGGGGTCGGGGTAGAGGTGGGACGAGTCCCGGCCCTCGTGCGCGGTGCGGACGCAGATGTCGGCGAGGGCGGCGCGGTCGGCGGGGCGGTAGGGGCGGACGGCGGGTGTCGGCAGGCTCATGGCGGCATGCTGCCGTGACTGGGAGCGCTCCCACAAGAGGTGCGGCGAGACCGCCGCCGGAGGGCCGGTCCCGGTGTGCGGGCGGACCCCCGGCGAGCGCCTCAGTCGTCCTCCGGGTGGTTGCCCGGCCCCTCCGGGTGCCGGCCCGCGAGCGGGGTCGGGGAGAGGTCGGTGTTCTCCTCGCCGGGTTCGAGGAGGGTGTCGGCGGGGCCGATGATGAGCGGATCGGGTTCGCCGACCAGCTCGACGTCCTTCTCGGCGTAGTCGACGCGCCACAGGAGGCTGCGCATGGCCTCCAGGCGGCCGCGCTTCTTGTCGTTGTTCTTGACCACCGTCCAGGGCGCGAACGGGGTGTCCGTGGCGCGGAACATGTCGACCTTGGCGGTGGTGTAGGCGTCCCAGAGGTCGAGGGAGGCGAGGTCGGTGGGGGAGAGCTTCCACTGGCGGACGGGGTCGACCTGCCGGATCGCGAACCGGGTGCGCTGCTCGGCGCGGGAGACGGAGAACCAGAACTTGACGAGGATGATCCCGTCCTCGGTGAGCATCCGCTCGAACAGCGGGGCCTGCTGCAGGAAGTGCTGGTACTCGTCCGGCGTGCAGAAGCCCATCACCCGCTCGACGCCGGCCCGGTTGTACCAGGACCGGTCGAAGAAGACGATCTCACCCGCGGCCGGCAGGTGCGAGACGTAGCGCTGGAAGTACCACTGCCCGGCCTCGCGCTCGGTGGGCTTCTCCAGGGCGACGACCCGCGCGCCACGCGGGTTGAGCCGCTCGGTGAAGCGCTGGATCGTGCCGCCCTTGCCGGCCGCGTCCCGGCCCTCGCAGACGACCACGATCCGCTGCCCGGTGTCCTTGGCCCACTTCTGGAGCTTGAGCATCTCGATCTGCAGGACCCGCTTGGTCCGCTCGTACTCCGCGCGGCGCATCTTGCGGTCGTAGGGGTAGTTCTCGCGCCAGGTCTTCAGCGACCTCCCCTCCTCGTCGAGCAGGATCGGCTGCTCGGGGCGCCGCTCGTCGACCGTCAGGCCCTCCAGCAACTGCGCGCGCTCGTCGTCCGCGTCGGTACTCATGTGCCGATCCTCACCCATGTCGTCGTGCGCCGCGCGGTTCGAAGCACCGCGCCACGTTTGTCCCTGGAGTGCCCGGGCACGCGAATTCGTACCACGGCCGAACGACAGCAAGGGAGCGCGAAGATGACCGCCGAGAACAAGGCCGCTGCCAAGTCCGACCAGGCCAAGGGCACCGCCAAGGAAGCCGCGGGCCGGATCACCGACAACGAGCGGCTGACCGACGAGGGACGCGCCCAGCAGGCCAAGGGCGACGTCCGCGAGGCGGGCGAGAAGGTGAAGGACGCGTTCAAGCGATGAGCGCCGCGCACCGCCCCTTCGAAACCGGAGACCGCGCGTGCAGATGACCAGGGCGGTGGCCCGGCGGAGACCCCCCCGACCCCCCCGGCCACCGCCCCT
>NZ_JBHWZH010000079.1:0-27667 GCF_042728285.1 Streptomyces sp. NPDC060194
CCCCGCTCACCAGCGGGTGCCGGGCCCTTCGCACGTCCGGGCGCCTACGAGGGGCGGGCCGTCGCCGTGCGCGGCGCGCGGTCCGCGTGGGGCGGACGGCGGCTGCCGGTGGGGGTGACCGGGGTCCGCTCGGAACGGGCGGTGTGCGTACGGGAGGCGTGCGCCGCCGTACGGGTGGCCGTGACCGCCGCCTGGGCGTGACCCGCTCCGGCCGGCTCCCCGAGCTCCTTCTCCGCGAGCGCGCCGCCCGTCGTCGGGACGACCCCCTCGGGCGGGAGTTCCGCGGACAGGTCCTGCGAGAACACCACCGGTGCGGGCGCGGACCCGGCGGCCGGGACGCGCACCCCCGTTCTGCGGGTCCGCCACCGCTCCCTCAGCGCGAAGACCCGCGCCTCCGTCCGGGCGATCAGCGGCTCGAACCAGGGCAGGGCCAGCAGGATCAGCAGGCCGGCCGCCCAGCCGAGCAGCACGTCGCTCAGCCAGTGCGTCCCCAGATAGACCGTCGAGAGGCCGACGCTGAGCGCGATGACGGCGGAGACCGCGGACAGGTACCTGCGGGTGCGGGGCGTCGCGGCCAGATAGGCCAGAATTCCCCAGGTCACCACGGCGTTCGCCGTATGACCCGAGGGGAATATGTCGCCGCCCATGTACATCTCGTTGGACCCGATCTGGGTCGCGTAGTGCGGGCCGAGCCGCCCCATGCCGATCTTCGCCGCGCCGACGGTCACGTTGAGCAGGAGCAGAGCGACCCCGAGCGCGAGGAGCGGGCGGACGGTGTGCTGCCGCCAGGAGCGCCAGCCCAGCCAGGCCGTGACCATCACCGCCGTCGGCCCGCGCTGCCCGAGGACCACCAGGTAGTCCACGAAACCGTGCACGCCCGGCCACTGCTCGTAGGGGCGGAAGAGCATGACCTTCCAGTCCACCGCGACCAGCCACGAGGTGATCACCACGGCGACCACGATGGCCACGTAGAAGGCCAGCGTCGACCCGAACAGCACCTCGCGGTGGCGACTCATGCGCGGGATCGCCACCTGCGGCGGCTCCGGCTCACGGTCGAGGCGGGCGAAGAGCCGCTCCGTACGGGTGACGTTTCGGTTGGTACGCACTCAATCGACGGTACAGCGGTCGCACGACGGGCCCGACCGGAATCGGATCTTCGTGATGACGATGTGATGTGGAGTAGGTCTCACGTTCACCGCAATTCCCTCCGATTCGGCAAAGCGTCACGGGCGGCGAGAAGCACCGCGGAGAGACAGTCGCATTACCGCATTGTCCCGAGTTCCCGGGGCTATTCTGCGCAGCCGCGGCCCCTCCCGGCAATCCGGTGCCGGAGGGACGCACCCCGGCCCGCCACCCGGACCGCGGGGGGACGGGTGCCCCGGGCGGCGTGTCCTATGCCACACCTCCGACCTGCCGGGATGAGAGGTCGGCCACCCGCTCCGAGGGAGGACTCGCGTACTGTGGCGGATCATCTCGCCCGTCGACGCCGGGCCGGAGCGGCAGCCGCTCCTGTGGCCCGCCGAGCGCGAGGATCTCTTCGGGAGGTACACGGATGTCCGGGACGACCAGCGCGGGCGCGCGGCCGCGCGCCGCCGGCGGTGCCAACCGCTGGGTCGTCCTGTTCGTCCTCTGCGTCAGCCTCCTCGTCGTGGCCCTGGACTCGACGGTGCTGCACGTCGCCGTCCCGGCCGTCACCGAGGACCTGCGGCCGCGCGCCGCCCAGCTGCTGTGGATCGTCGACGCCTACCCGCTGATCTGCGCCTCCCTCCTCATCCTCTTCGGCACCCTCGGCGACCGGGTCGGCCGCCGGCGGGTGCTGCTCCTCGGCTTCGGCCTCTTCGGGCTCGCCTCCGCGCTCGCCGCCTTCGCCGGCACCCCGGGGACCCTGATCGCGGCCCGCGCCCTCCTCGGCGTGGGCGGCGCGATGATCATGCCGGCCACGCTGTCGATCCTGCGGGACGTCTTCCCCGACCGGCGCGAGCGCGCGACCGCGATCGGCATCTGGACGGCCGTCGCGGCGGTCGGCGCGGCCACCGGTCCGGTGCTCGGCGGGTTCCTGGTCCAGCACTTCTGGTGGGGCTCGGTCTTCCTGATCAACCTGCCGCTGATGGCGGTCATGCTGCCGGTGGGCCGCCGGCTGCTCCCGGAGTCGCGGGGCGACGGGGCCGGGCCCTGGGACGTGGTCGGCGCCCTCCTGGCCGCGGCCGGCGTGCTCGGCGTGGTGCTCGGCGTCAAGCGGATGGGGGTGGGGCACGACGTCCTCGCGCCGGCCGCGCTCGCCCCGCTGTGCGTGGGCGCCGCCCTGCTCGTGCTGTTCACCCGGCGGCAGAAGCGGCGGACGCACCCGCTGATCGACATCGGGATGTTCTCCCGGCCGGCCTTCGCCACCTCCGTCGGCTGCATCGTGCTCGCCATGCTCGCGCTGGTCGGCCTGGAGCTGATCGCCGTCCAGTACCTGCAGCTGGTCCTCGGGCTCGGCCCGCTGGAGACCGGCCTGCGGCTCCTCCCGCTGACCTTCGCGGCGATGGCGGCGGGCGCGCTCGGCACGTACGTCCTGCGCGGGCTCGGTCCGCGGCGGATGGTCGGCGCGGGCTTCGTGCTCACCGCCCTCGCCGTGCTCGCCCTGACGGCGATGGGGGAGTACGACCGGCCGTGGCTGCTGACCGCCGGGTTCGTCCTGCTCGGCTTCGGCCTGCAGACCACGCTCTTCGGGGCGTACGAGTCGATGCTCAGCGAGGCGCCCCCCGGTGACGCCGGCGGGGCCGCGGCGATCGGCGAGACCTCCTACCAGCTCGGCGCGGGCATCGGGATCGCGCTGCTCGGCAGCGTGATGAACGCCGCCTACTCCCGCGGCCTCGACGCGGTCAGCGCCCCGGGCTGGGCCAAGCAGGGGGCGACGAACTCGCTCGGCGAGGCCTACCAGGTGGCCGGGCGGCTCGGCGGCTCGGCCGGCGACGCGCTGCACGAGGCGGCGCGCGCCGCGTTCGTCCACGGCCTGCACGTGACCCTCCTGGTCAGCGCCGGGCTGCTGCTCCTCGGCGCGCTGGCCGCGCTGCGGCTGCCGCGCGCGATGGACTGCGGTTCGCCGCTCGCGGGGGAGCGGTGCCCGGGCGGTGTGGAGCGGCCGGCGGCGGCCGAGGCGGCGGAGCCGCCGCAGGGCGTGGGCCGGCAGCGGACGCACGGGTCGGGGAGCCGGGTGTGACCTCGGGCCGGGGGCCCGGGTGTGACGTACGGCGCGGCGGCCCGGTCCGGGCTGGACGTGCGGGACACCCGGTCGTAGCCTCGGCAGCGTCCGATTAACGAGCGGTGCTAGTTTTCCGCCGGAGGCCCTGATGCCCGCGTCCCCCCTGCCCCCGTTCGACCCCGCCGACCCGCTCGGCATCGACGACCTGCTCGACGCGGACGACCTCGCGATCCGCGACACCGTGCGCGCCTGGGCCGCCGACCGGGTGCTGCCGCACGTCGCCGAGTGGTACGAGAAGGGCGAGCTGCCCGTCATCAGGGAGCTCGCGAAGGAGCTCGGGGCGCTCGGCGCGCTCGGGATGTCCCTGGAGGGCTACGGCTGCGCGGGCGCGAGCGCCGTCCAGTACGGGCTCGCCTGCCTGGAGCTGGAGGCCGCGGACTCCGGGATCCGCTCGCTGGTCTCCGTGCAGGGCTCGCTCGCGATGTACGCCGTCCACCGGTTCGGCTCCGAGGAGCAGAAGCAGCGCTGGCTGCCCGCCATGGCCGACGGCTCGGTCATCGGCTGCTTCGGCCTGACCGAGCCCGACCGCGGCTCCGACCCCGGCGACATGACGACCCGCGCCCGCCGCGACGGCTCGGACTGGATCCTCGACGGCCGCAAGATGTGGATCACCAACGGCTCCGTGGCGGGGGTGGCGGTGGTCTGGGCGCAGACCGAGGACGGCATCCGGGGCTTCCTCGTCCCGTCCGGCACCCCCGGCTTCTCCGCCCCCGAGATCCGGCACAAGTGGTCCCTGCGGGCCAGCGTCACCAGCGAACTCGTCCTCGACGGCGTCCGGCTGCCCGCCGACGCCGTCCTCCCCGGGGCCACCGGACTGCGCGGCCCGCTGAGCTGTCTGAGCCACGCCCGCTACGGGATCGTCTGGGGCGCGATGGGCGCGGCCCGCTCCTCGCTGGAGACGGCGATCGCCTACGCCAAGGAGCGCGAGCAGTTCGGCCGGCCCATCGGCGGCTTCCAGCTCACCCAGGCCAAGCTCGCCGACATGGCCGTCGAGCTGCACAAGGGCCTCCTGCTCGCCCACCACCTCGGCCGGCGGATGGACGCGGGGAGGCTCCGCCCGGAGCAGGTCAGCTTCGGGAAGCTGAACAACGTGCGGGAGGCGATCGAGATCTGCCGCACCTCGCGGACGATCCTCGGCGCGAACGGCATCTCGCTGGAGTACCCGATCATGCGGCACGCCACGAACCTGGAGTCGGTGCTGACCTACGAGGGCACCGTCGAGATGCACCAGCTGGTGCTCGGCAAGGCGCTCACCGGGCTCGACGCGTTCCGGTAGGCGCGTCGTCGCGGTGCCGCGCGCGGGGCGGGGAGCCCGGGGCCGCTGCCCCGGGCTCCTCGGCCGGGGCGGGCCCGCTGCGGCCGCCCCGGATCAGCTCTGGTTGAAGAACCCGCCGCTCGCGCGGCCGGTGGACTCCCCGCTGACGATCCGGTAGTCGGCGGGGGTGAGCAGGAAGACCCTGGTCGCCACGCGCTCGATGGAGCCGCGCAGCCCGAAGGTGAGCCCGGCCGCGAAGTCCACCACGCGCTTGGCGTCGGCGGCGTCCATGGCCGTGAGGTTGACGATGACCGGGACGCCGGCGCGGAAGTGCTCGCCGATGCCGCGGGCGTCGCGGAAGCCGTCGGGGGTGATGGTGGCGATCCGCCGGCCCTGCTCGACGGCGGCCTCCGCGGCCACCTGGATGCGCGGATCGGTCTTCCAGAGTTCGGCGGAGCCGCCGGCCGCACCCGCTCCGGCCCGCGCCGAGTCGATGCCGCGGACCCGGCCGCGGCCGGTCTCGGGCTCCTCGGTGTAGTCGTCGTCGTAGTAGCGGTTGTCGTCGGCGTTGTCGTCGTAGCCGTCGACCAGACCCAGCCAAGCACTCGCCTTGCGCACCGATCCCATGGACGCCTCCTCTCGCAGCGGATTCCTTGCGTGCTGCATCCCTGTCCCTATGGTCGTCCATGATGCGGATGACGCGCCAAGTGGATAGTCGCCGCGCGGGGTTTTCGTGACGGTACTGGTGCAGAACGTACGCGCGATCCTCAAGGCAGCACTGGGGGACGGATGCTGACGGACCGGAAAACCCTACCAATATGATCACGTCGCTCCGTCCGGGTGACGGGCGCCCGCGTACGGGTGAACGCCCGTGCCCGGTACCATGCGGCTCGCTCTTGCCGTACGACATCACGGGGGATACGTGTTCGGCATCGTTCGACCCTGCTCGCACCGTCTGACCGAGGGTCTGAAAGGCCAGTGGACCGCCCATCTCTGCGGGCTCTGCCTCGCGCTGCGCGCCGACCACGGGCAGTTCGCGCGGGTGGTCACCAACTACGACGGACTGGTCGTCTCCGTCCTGACGGAGGCTCAGTCGGAGCCCGACCCGGCCCTGCGCCGGACCGCCGGGCCGTGCCCGCTGCGCGGGATGCGCACGGCGTCGGTCGCGCGCGGGGAGGGGGCCCGGCTCGCCGCCGCCGTCTCGCTGGTCCTGGCCTCGGCCAAGGTCCGCGACCACGTCGCCGACCGGGACGGCCTGCTCGCCCGGCGCCCGGTCGCGGCCGCCGCCCGACGGGTCGCGGCGAGCTGGGACCGGGCCGGCGCCCGGACCGGGGCGGACATCGGCTTCGACACCGCGCTCCTGGTCGACGCGGTCGACCGGCAGGGCCTCCTGGAGGCGACCGCCGGGATCGGGCTCCTGGAGGTCACCGAGCCGACCGAGACCGCCACCGCCGCCGCCTTCGCGCACACGGCCGTCCTGACCGGCCGGCCGCTGAACGCCGCCCCGCTCGCCGAGGCGGGCCGGCTCTTCGGGCGGCTCGCCCATCTGCTCGACGCGGTCGAGGACCGCGCCGCGGACGCCTCCGCCGGCGCGTGGAACCCGCTGACCGCCACCGGCACCACCATGGCCGAGGCGCGGCGGCTCTGCGACGACGCCGTGCACGGTATCGAACTCGCCCTGGCAGAGGTCGAGTTCGTGGACGGACGGCTGGCCCGTGTGCTGCTCACGCAGGAGCTGCGCCAGGCCGTCCGGCGCACCTTCCCTACGGCGGGGTGCGCGCACACCGCGCCCGGACAGGCGCGGGCGCAGTACGGCGACGGAGCCGGCCCCGGGCAGGGCGGCGCGGGGAACCCGTACGGCGGCGGGAGCGGGAACCCGTACGGGGGCGGCGGGAACCCGTACGGCGGGGGCAACCCCTACGGCGGGGGCGGCGCGGGCGGTTCAGGCGGCGACGGATGGCCGCCGGCCGGCGAGCCGTCACGGCCGCCGCGCCGCGGCCTGCTCGCGGGGTGCGCGGTCTTCACCGGACTGCTCTGCACCTGCCGGCTGTGCTGCGCCGACCACTACGAGGGCCCCTGGTCGCGCCGGCGCCGCAAGGGCGCCTGCCGCGGCGAGGCCAAGCGGGAGGCCTGCGAGTGCAGCTGTGACTGCTGCGGATGTGACTGCTGACTGCCTGACGGCGACGGGCGGGCGAAGGACGGGAAGGGCGGCCGGAGAGCCGGCCGGTGACACGGGGAGAGCACGCGAGGGGAGGCGTGTGAGAGCGCGGGGTGGGACGGGAGGGCGCGGCGGGACCGCCCGGGCGTGGACACCGGTGCGGACGGGCCTGGATCAGCTCAACAACAGGAGGAGGACCACACACGACCGAAGTCGATGTGGCTGCGCGTGACCAGCCGCTCCTGTGGATGCATGGCCTCAGTGGAACAGGCATTCGGTGCCGCGTCAACCGAGCTGAGACGAACTGCCCACAGTGCGGACGGCCTTGACAGCCGTCCGCACCGGCCTCGTAAGGTCACAGGGCGGTCCGTGCTGAGGGGCTCGGTCCGCGAGCAGGGCCCGTGTGAGGGCGACCCCGTGTTCTGAGCTGCGCACTTCCACGGAGCCCTCCGCATGTCTGTCCGCACGGACGCCCCTTCCCCTTCTTCCGTCACCGGCCTTTCCGCCACCAGCCGTTCCGCCGTCGGCCACCGGTTCCCGGGCGCGGCCCGATGAGCCGTTCCGCCGCGCGCCGCGCTCCCCGGTCCTCGCTGGTGATCGTCGGCGCGGGCCCGCGCGGGACTGGCTTCCTGGAGCGGTTCGCCGCCAACGCCCCGCGACTCCTGCCCGCCGGCGCCCGGCTCGACATCCACCTCGTCGACCCCCACCCGCCGGGGCCGGGCCGGATCTGGCGGCGGGAGCAGTCGCCGCTGCTGTGGATGAACTCCACGGCCGAGGACGTCACCATGTTCACCGACGAGACGGTGGAGCTGGCCGGACCGGTGAGCCCGGGGCCCACGCTGGAGGAGTGGGCCGGGCTCGACCCGCAGACCTTCCCCGACCGCCCCCGGCAGGGGGAGTACCTGACCTGGGTGTACGAGCGGGCCGTCGCCGCCCTGCCGGCCGGGGTCACCGTGCGCGAGCACCGGACCCGGGCGCTGCGGGTCACCGGGCCGAACACCGGACGGCAGCGGGTGTGGCTGGAGGGCCGCAGCCGGCCGCTGCCCGCCGACGCGGTGCTGCTCACCGTCGGCCACCTCGACGCCGACCTCGACGACGAGCAGCTCGCCCTGGCCGGCTTCGCCCGCCGGCACGGGCTGCTCCACCTGCCGCCCGACTTCACCGCCGACACCGACCTCTCGGCGCTGCCGGCCGGTGAGCCCGTCCTCGTCCGCGGGCTCGGGCTCGCCTTCGTCGACCTGATGATCCTGCTCACCGAGGGCCGCGGCGGGCGGCACGAGGGGGACGTGTACGTGCCCTCGGGGCGCGAGCCGGTCCTGTACGTCGGCTCGCGGCGCGGGGTGCCGTACCACTCGAAGATCGGCTACACCTGGAGTGGTGAACGGCCGCCGCTGCCGCGGTTCTTCGGGCCCGCGGAGGTGGACGCGTTGCTCGCCCTGCCGGGCGGCCCCGACTTCCGCCGGAACGTGTGGCCGCTGGTGGACAAGGAGTTGGGGTTCGCCCACTACCACCGGCTGTTCACCGCCCACCCGGAACGCACCCGGGGGGCGTGGGCGGACTTCGAGGAGCGGTACGCGGCGGGCGAGGCCGTCGAACTGCTGTCGCTGGTAGCCGAGTTCGTGCCCGATCCCGCCGACCGTCTCGACCTCGCCGCCCTCGACCGCCCCCTCGACGGAGTGCGCTTCGCCGACGCGGAGGCCGCGCAGGACGGGCTGCGGGCGTACGTCGAGGCCGATCTCGCCCGCCGGTACGACCCGGCGCACAGCCAGGACCTCGCCGTCTTCCTCGGACTCCTGTCCGTCTACGGCCAGTTGATCCGCCTGGGCGACATCGGCTCCTGGTGGCACGGCTTCTTCAGCTACCTCGCCTCCGGGCCGCCCGGCCCCCGGCTGCGGCAGCTCCTCGCGCTGTCCCGGGCGGGGATCGTCCGGTTCGTCGGCGCGGACGTCGAGATCACCGCGGACGAGGAGCGCGGGGTGTTCCGCGCCGCCAGCCCGAGTGTGCCGGGAGCGGAGGTCGAGGCCCGGGCGCTGGTCGAGGCGCGGCTGCCGCAGCCGACCCTCGCCCGCACCCGCGACGCGCTGCTGCGCGAGCTGCACGCGGAGGGGGAGGCCGCCGCCACCCCGACCGGGCTGCTCGCCGTGGACCCGGCCGACGGCCGGATCCTCGACCGCGAGGGTTGTCCCCACCCCCGCCGGTTCGCGCTCGGACCCTTCACGGACGCCCGTTCCAGCGGGGCCTTCACCCGGCCGCGCACCGGCGGTCCGGCCTTCCGGCAGAACGACGCGACCGCGCGCGCCGCGCTCGTCCTGCTGCGGGAGACCGCCGAGTCCGCGCGCGCCGCCTGAACCGTCGCCGCACCACCCGCCCACCCGTTCCGCCGCGTCCCGCCCGACGCCTCCGCAAAGGACCTCCGATGTCGCTCACCAGCGATCCACCGCTCGACAAGACCCCGCCACCGGGCCCCGAGGTGCCCGACGACCACGCCGCCCTCACCGTCGTCCCCGTCCGCCACCCCTGGCGCTGGGTCGCGGTGGCCGCCACCGCGGTCCTGCTCGCCCAGTTCGTCCACGGCCTGGTCACCAACGCCGGCTGGGAGTGGGACGTCTTCGCCCGGTTCTTCACCGCCGACGTGATCCTCAAGGCCGTCTGGGTCACCCTCCAACTCACCTTCTACGGGACGGTGGTGGGCTTCGCGCTCGGCATCGTGCTCGCGTTCATGCGGCTCTCCGCCAGCCCGTTCCTGAAGACCGTCGCCTTCGGCTACATCTGGGCCTTCCGGTCCATCCCGCTCATCGTCCAGCTGCTCTTCTGGTTCAACCTGGCCTACCTGTACCAGGAGCTGTCGTTCGGGATCCCCTTCGGACCCGGCTTCTTCTCCTTCGACACCATGGGCCTGGTCGGCGCGATGAGCGCCGCCGTGCTCGGGCTCGCGCTGCACCAGGCCGCCTACGCGGCGGAGATCGTGCGCGGCGGCGTCCTCTCCGTCGACCGGGGCCAGCTGGAGGCGGCGGCCGCGCTCGGCATCCCCCGGCTGCGGCAGATCCGACGGATCCTGCTCCCGCAGGCCATGCGCTCGATCCTGCCCAACGCGGCCAACGAGATCATCTCGCTGTTCAAGGGCACCTCGATCGTCTCCGTGATGGCGATCGGCGAACTCTTCTACCAGACGCAGGTCATCTACGGGCGCAACGGCCGGGTCGTCCCGCTGCTGATGGTCGCCACCGTCTGGTACATCCTGCTCACCACCGTGCTCTCCGTCGTCCAGCACTACGTCGAACGCCACTACGCCAAGGGAGCGGCGCGATGAGCGCGCAGCCGGCCACCGCGATGGTGGAGGTCCGCGCCGTGCACAAGAGCTTCGGCGCCACGGAGGTGCTGCGGGGCGTCGACCTCAGCGTCGGACGGGGCGAGGTGACGGTGGTGCTCGGCCCGTCCGGGTCCGGCAAGTCCACCCTGCTGCGCACGATCAACCACCTGGAGAAGGTCGACAGCGGCTGGATCAGCGTCGACGGCGGGCTCATCGGCTACCGGCGCTCCGGCGACAAGCTGTACGAGCTGCGCGAGCGGGAGATCCTGAGGCAGCGCACCCGGATCGGCTTCGTCTTCCAGAACTTCAACCTCTTCCCGCACCTCACCGTCCTGGAGAACCTCACCGAGGCGCCCCTCTCGGCGCTCGGCCGCAGCCAGGCCGAGGCCGCCGCCACCGCCCGGCAGCTCCTGGCGCGGGTCGGCCTCGCCGACCGGGCCGGCGCCTACCCCCGGCAGTTGTCCGGCGGGCAGCAGCAGCGGGTGGCCATCGCC
Organism: Streptomyces sp. NPDC060194; assembly: GCF_042728285.1. NCBI lineage: Bacteria > Bacillati > Actinomycetota > Actinomycetes > Kitasatosporales > Streptomycetaceae > Streptomyces > Streptomyces sp. NPDC060194. The sequence continues at coordinate 10,462 of NZ_JBHWZH010000079.1, forward strand.
CGCGCGCTCGCTCTCGAACCCGCGCTGCTGCTCTTCGACGAGCCGACCTCGGCGCTCGACCCGGAGCTGGTCGGCGAGGTCCTCGACGTCATCAAGGACCTCGCCCACCAGGGCACGACGATGATCGTCGTCACCCACGAGATCGGCTTCGCCCGCGAGGTAGCCGACCGGGTCGTCTTCATGGACGAGGGCCGGATCGTCGAGCAGGGCAACCCCGCCGAGGTCCTCGACGCCCCGCGCCACGAGCGCACCCGCGCCTTCCTGTCCAAGGTCCTGTGACCCGCCGACCTCTTCTCCTTTCCTTTCCGCACCCGGCACCACCGATCCCAAGGAGCACCGCCATGACGAACCGCCGCACCCTCCTCACCGCGCTCGCCGTCTCCACCGTGTCCGCCGTCCTGCTCGCCGGATGCGGCAACGGTGACGTCTCGCCGGCCGGGAACGAGGTGGTCAAGCCCAAGGGGCAGAAGGGGGCGGGCATCAACCTGAGCCCCGACCAGAACCGCATCCGGGGCAAGGAGGTGGCCGAGCTGGCCGCCCTGGTCCCGGCCGAGGTGCGCAAGCGAGGCACGCTCCGGCTCGGCGCCAGCGCGGACGCCTCGCCGCCGCTCGGCTTCTACGCCACCGACGACAAGACCCGCATCGGCACCGAGATCGACATCGCCACCCTGGTCGCCGACACCCTCGGGCTGGAGATCGAGTTCGAGGCGGTGTCCTGGGAGAACCTCTTCGTCGGCCTCGACAGCGGCAAGTTCGACGCCGTGTTCAGCAACGTCACCGTGACCGAGGAGCGCAAGGAGAAGTACGACTTCGCCACCTACCGGCTCGACAACCTCGCCTTCGAGGCGAAGAAGGGCGCTGACTGGAAGGTCGACGACTACGAGGACGTCTCGGGCAGAACCATCGCGGTCGCCTCCGGCACCAACCAGGAGAAGATCCTCCTCGACTGGAGCGAGCGCAACGAGAAGGACGGCCGCGAGGGCGTCGACATCAAGTACTTCCAGAAGGACACCGACTACTACCTGGCCCTGCAGTCCGGTCGGATCGACGCCTACCTCGGCCCGAGCCCGTCGGCCGCCTACCACGTGGCCTCCGCCGGCCAGTCGGAGATCATCGGCAACCTCTCCGGGGGCGGCGAGGAGGTCCAGGGCAAGATCGCCGCGACCACGAAGAAGGACAGCGGCCTGGTGAAGGCCTACGCGGGGGCGCTCGACCACGTCATCGAGGACGGCAGCTACGGCAAGGTCCTGGGGCGCTGGGGGCTGACCGCGGAGGCGGTGGAGAAGTCCGAGATCAACCCGCCCGGCCTGCCCAAGCCCAAGGCCTGATCCCTTCGGCGGGGCGCCGCATCCGGCGCCCCGCCCCCACCGAGAAAGGTTCCGCACCATGCCATCCGCACCACGGGCCCCCGGCGCGCCGCATCTCGGGGTCGCGCTCGACAGCGCGGGCCGCTACGACGCCGACACCTACGTACGGCTCGCCCGGCTCGCCGAGCGCGGCGGACTCGACTTCGTCACGCTCGGCGACTCCTTCTCCCGGCCGGGCCCCGACGCGCTCGCGGTGCTCGCCCGGGTCGCCCCCGCCACCACCCGGATCGGCCTGGTGCCGACGGTGACCACCACCCACACCGAGCCGTTCCACGTCCAGGCAGCCGTCGCCACCCTGGACTGGGTGAGCCGGGGGCGGGCCGGCTGGCAGGTCGACGTCTCGACGACGGCCGCCGAGGCCCGGCTCTTCGGCCGCCGGCCGGCCGCGCCCGCCGAGGAGGTGTGGCGGGAGGCGGGCGAGGTCGCCGACGTGGCGGGCCGGCTGTGGGACAGCTGGGACGACGACGCGGAGATCCGCGACGAGTCCACCGGCCGCTTCGTCGACCGGGACCGGCTGCACCACGTCGACTTCGAGGGCGCGACCTTCCGGGTGCGCGGGCCCTCGATCGTCCCGCGCCCGCCGCAGGGCCGCCCGGTCGTCGTCGTGGACGCGACCGGGGAGCACGCCCGGGCGGTCGCCGCCCGGCACGCGGACGTGGCCCTCGTCCGGGCCGACGGTCCCGACGGGGCCGGCGCCGTCCGCGCCGAGCTGCGGGACCGGGCGGCCGACGCCGGCCGGGACCCCGACACGCTGCGGGTGCTCGCCGCGGTCACCGTCGACCTCGGCAACGGCGAGCGGACGCACGTCCCCGACCTGGACCCCGTCCACCCCGTCATCGCCTACGAGCGGCGCGGCTCGGCCGTCGTGCCGCGCGCGGGCGGTTCGGGCGCGCCCTACGGCGGCGGACTGCACTACGCCGGCGGACCGGTGGGGCTCGCCGACCTGATCGCCGACTGGCACGGCTCGGGCCGGGTGGACGGCTTCCACCTCACCCCGCTCACCCCCGCCCGCGACCTGGAACGCCTGGTCAACGGCACCGTCACGCTGCTGCGCCACCGCGGGCTCGCCCGCACCTTCTACCCCGGCAGCACCCTGCGCGAGCACCTGGGCCTGGCCCGGCCGGCCGGCCGGTACGCGGGCGCGCGGGTCGCGGGAGGGGCACGATGACGGGCACGGCGGACGGATCGGGCGCGCCGCGCAGGCGCATCCATCTCGCCGCCCACTTCCCCGGTGTCAACAGCACCACCGTCTGGACCGACCCGGACTCCGGCAGCCAGATCGACTTCTCGTCCTTCGAGCACCTGGCGCGGACCGCCGAGCGGGGGCTCTTCGACTTCTTCTTCCTCGCCGAGGGGCTGCGGCTGCGCGAGCACAAGGGCCGCATCCACGACCTCGACGTCGTCGGCCGCCCCGAGTCGATCACCGTCCTGAACGCGCTGGCCGCCGTCACCGACCGGCTCGGGCTCGCCGCGACCGTCAACGCCACCTTCAACGAGCCGTTCGAACTCGCCCGCCGGCTCTCGTCCCTCGACCACCTCAGCGGCGGCCGGGCGGCGTGGAACGTCGTCACCTCGTCCGACGCCTTCACGGGGGAGAACTTCCGGCGCGGCGGCTACCTGGACCGGGCCGACCGCTACACCCGGGCGGCCGAATTCGTCGCCACCGCACGGGAGTTGTGGGACTCCTGGACGCCCGGCGGCGTGCGGCGCCCCTTCGCGCACTCCGGCCGGCACTTCACGATCGACGGCGAGTTCACCCTGCCCCGCTCCCCGCAGGGGCATCCCGTCGTCATCCAGGCGGGCGACTCGGGGGAGGGGCGCGAGTTCGCCGCCTCCGCCGCCGACGTCGTCTTCACCCGGCACGGCACCCTGGAGGCCGGCCAGGCCTTCTCCGCCGACGTCAAGGGCCGACTGGCGGCGTACGGGCGGGCGCCCGGCGACCTGAAGATCATGCCGGGGGTCACCGTCGTCCTCGGCGACACCGCCGCCGACGCCCAGGAGCGCGCCGCCGCCATCCGCCAACAGCAGGTCTCCCCGCAGAACGCGATCCTCGCCGCCGAACAGGTCTGGGGCCGGGACCTGTCGGCGTACGACCCCGACGGGCCGCTGCCGGACGTCGACCCGGTGGTCGACTCCGACCTGGTCCAGGGCCGGGTGCGGATCGGCGACCCGCTCGCGGTGGTCGCGAAGTGGCGGGCGGTCGCCGAGGCCAAGGGGCTCTCGCTGCGGCAGACCGTCGTCGAGACCACCGCCCGGCAGTCGTTCGTCGGCACCCCCGAGGCGGTCGCGGCCGAGATGGACGCCTTCGTCCAGGCGGACGCGGCCGACGGCTTCATCCTCGTCCCGCACCTCACCCCCGGCGGACTCGACGACTTCGTCGACCGGGTGGTGCCGCTGCTCCAGGAGCGCGGTGCCTTCCGCACCGCGTACGAGGGCCGCACCCTCCGCTCCCACCTGGGGCTTCCCGACCCGATATGGAAAAGTTGATCCCATGAGCACGGAACCGAACTCCCCCGGGGACGCCTTCGCCGACCCGGCCCGGCTGTGGAAGCAGTGGCACGAGGCGCGGACCGAGGCCGTCTCCGGCCCCTACGGCCCGCTCGCCCTGACCGGGACCCACTGGATCGACGACGCCGCGGAGGGGCGAATTCCGGCCGTCCCCGGCCGCTGGGCCGTCTCCGCCGACGGCGGCGAGGTGATCCTGACCGCGGGCCCCGAGGACGGACTCGCCCTCGACGGCGCCCCGTTCACCGGTGAGGCGCGGCTGGCCGCGGACTCCGGACCCACCGCGGCCTCGCGTCTCGCGCAGGGCGAGCGGCGGCTGGTGCTGCTGCGCCGCGACGGACTCTGGGCGGTGCGGGTCTGGGACCCCGCCTCCCCGGCCCGGCAGGCCTTCCGCGGCATCGAGACCACCCCCTACGACCCGCGCTGGTCGGTGCCCGGCCGCTTCACCCCGTACGATCCCGCCGCCGCGCGCTCGGTCCGGGTGCCGAACGTGGACGGCGTCGAGCGGGAACTGGGCCTCGGCGGCGAGCTGGCGTTCACGCTGGCCGGAACCGACCACACGCTCCAGGTGACGGTGGAGGCCGACGGCTCGCTGTGGGCCGTCTTCGCCGACGCCACCAGCGGCGCGGACAGCTACCGCTTCCGCTTCCTGCGGCCGGCCGCGCCCGACGCGGACGGGCGGACGACCGTGGACTTCAACCGCACCCTGCTGCCGCCCTGCGCGCTCGCCGACCACTTCCTGTGCCCGTTCCCGCCGCCGGGCAACACCCTGCCGCTCGCGATCGCGGCGGGGGAGCGGAACCCCGTCACCGGCTGACGCGTCCTACCCGCAGGCCCGGCCTACCGCGCGTCGGCCGGGCCTGAGCGCTGCCCGCGGACGGCCGAAAGGCGCCCTTGTGCTCGCCTCCCGACGCACCGAATACTCCGCAGCAGCGTTTGTCAGGGCCACGGCATATCCGCATTCCGGACACCCCACCGTCCGCGCGGTCGTGTCGCCCCCGGCTACGCCTCACGGGCCCACCCCACCCAGACGGGCCCCCTGACTTCCCTCGGGAGGAACGACCAGTGAGGACCAAGCGCACCACCCCCCGCAGCGGCGCGGCGAGACGACTCCGGCTGATCGCCGCGGCGTCCGGAATCGCGGCCGCTGCCGCGCTCGTCACCCCCACCACCGCAGGTGCGGAATCCGTCGGCACCTTCTCCGCGAGCCAGCTCTCGGCCACCGGCGACGCGGTCCTGGAGGCGGACGTCGCCGGCACCGCCTGGCACGTCGACCAGAAGACCAAGCGACTCGTCGTCACCGTCGACTCGACGGTCTCCAAGGCCGAGATCGCGAAGATCAAGGCCGAGGCGGGCAGCACCGCCGGGGCGATCAAGATCGAGCGCACCCCCGGCAAGTTCAGCAAGCTCATCTCCGGCGGCGACGCCATCTACAAGAGCGGCGGACGCTGCTCGCTGGGCTTCAACGTCCGCAGCGGCAGCACCTACTACTTCCTGACCGCCGGCCACTGCACCGACGGCGGCGGCACCTGGTACGCCAACTCCGCCAACACCACGGTGCTCGGCCCGGTCGCCGGGTCCAGCTTCCCGGGCAACGACTACGGCATCGTCCGCTACAGCAACACCTCCATCGCCAAGCCCGGCACCGTCGGCAGCCAGGAGATCAGCAGCGCGGCCAACCCCGCCGTCGGCCAGGCCGTCACCCGCCGCGGCTCCACCACCGGAATCCGCAGCGGAACGGTGACCGGGCTCAACGCCACGGTCAACTACGGCGGCGGCGACGTCGTGTACGGCCTGATCCGGACCAATGTCTGCGCCGAGCCGGGCGACTCCGGCGGGCCGCTGTACAACGGCACCCGGGCCTTCGGCCTCACCTCCGGCGGCAGCGGCAACTGCAGCACCGGCGGCACGACGTTCTTCCAGCCGGTCGTCGAGGCGCTGAACGCCTACGGGGTCAGCATCTACTGACCCCCCGTCGGCCCGGGGACGCCCGGGCCGCCCGTCTCCACCGGCCGGCAGCACCCGAGACCCCGTACGGCACACCGCCGTACGGGGTCTCCCGCGTGCGCCGCAGCGCGCGCCTTCACAGGAACTCCGCGGCTTCACAGAACATCCCGGTACCGCACCGCGCCCCCGCGATACCTCCCCGTACCCGACCTTGTGTGCGAGGAGACGGCCTCGGAATAGTGAACGTCACTCGTCGGCACGGGCGTCGTTCCTCTTCGGCGGCGGCCCTTCGTCCGCACACCTTCCGGCCGGGGCGCAACCCCACTGTCCGCCCCGGCCGTCCCCCCACCGGAGGTTCCGAGTTGAAGCACCGACGCACATCCGGGCGACGGATCGCCGTCACGGGCACGGCGGCCGCCGCGCTGATCGCGGCCGGCGTCACCTTCCAGACCGCGAACGCGGCCGACGCCGACCCGGCGCCCGCCCCCGACACCCTCAGCGCGAAGGCGGCCGGGGAGCTCGCCTCCGAGCTCGGCGCACGGCTCGACGGCGACGCGGCCGGCGCCTACTACGACGCCGACGCGAGGACCCTGGTCGTCAACGTCCTCGACAAGGCGGCGGCCGACACCGTCGCCGCGGCGGGCGGCAGGGCCAGAGTCGTGGAGAACTCGCTCGCCGAGCTCAGGGCGGCGCGCACCACCCTCACCGACCGGGCGTCGATCGGCGGCACGTCCTGGGCCACCGACCCGGTCTCCAACAAGATCGTGGTCACCGCCGACCGCACGGTCGACGGGACGGCGCTCGCGAAGCTCGAGAAGGTCGTCGCCTCGCTCGGGGGCAGGGCCGAACTCAACCGCACCAAGGGCGAGTTCAAGCCCCTGGTGTCCGGCGGCGACGCCATCCACACCGGCGGCGGGCGCTGCTCGCTCGGCTTCAACGTCGTCAAGGACGGCGCACCGCACTTCATCACGGCCGGCCACTGCGGCCAGGCGGGGAGCACCTGGGCGGCGTCCCAGGGCGGCACGCCGGTCGGGACGATGACCGACTCCCGGTTCCCGGGGAGCGACTTCGCACTGGTGAAGTACGACGACGCCGGCGCCTCGGCGCCCAGCGAGGTGAACCTCTACAACGGCTCCGCGCAGAACATCACGGGCGCCGCCGAGGCCACCGTCGGGATGGAGGTGACCCGCAGCGGGTCCACCACCCAGGTGCACGGCGGGACGGTCACCGGCCTCGACGCCACGGTCAACTACGGCGGCGGCGACATCGTCGAGGGGCTCATCCAGACGAACGTCTGCGCCGAGCCCGGCGACAGCGGCGGCTCGCTCTTCTCCGGCAGCTCCGCGGTCGGCCTGACCTCGGGCGGCAGCGGGAACTGCAGCTCGGGCGGGACGACGTTCTTCCAGCCGGTGACGGAGGCGCTGAGCGCGTACGGGGCGACGATCGGGTAGTCCCCCGGATCCGCGAGCGGCGGGGCGGTCCCTACCGGGGGGCCGCCCCGCCGTCCGCACGGGTCGAGCCGCCGTCCGAACGGGCGGCTCCTGCGGCGGGTGCGTCCGAGCCTGCGGCGGGTGCGCCCGAGCCGGTGGCGGGCGTGCGCGCGCCGGACCCCCGCCGGGCCGACATCAGCAGGGTGACCGCGACGCCGGCCACCGCCCAGGCGGCGAGCACCCACAGCGACGTCGCCATGTCGCGGCCGCCGAAGTAGGCGATCGAGCGGGCCGCCCAGGTGCCCGCCCCCGGCTGCAGCCACGGGCCGATCGCCTGCCAGAACGGCGGGAGCATCGCGTGCGGGAACGCGCCGCCGGCGCTCGGGTTCCCGGCGATGACGACGATCAGGACCGCCAGGCCGATCCCGACGATCCCGGTCAGCGCCTGGAGCGCCAGGGTGAGCGCGCCCACCCCGAAGACGATCAGCGCGCCGAGTCCCCAGAGGCCGACCACGCTGCCGGGCAGCGCGCCGAGGACCGGCCCGACGATCACCGCGCCGCCGAGCCCGCCGAGGACCGCGTACAGCGCCATGGTGCCGAGCCGGATCACCGCCCGCTGCCCGTTCGCCGCCCGCGAGCCCGCGCTGATGGCCAGGATCGACGCGCACAGGTAGCCGCCGACGCACCACCCCACGACGAGGTAGAACGCGGAGAGGCCGTCGAAGTCCTGCGGCGAGGCGGGCGCCACGTCGACCGTCCGCACCGTGCGCCCCTGCGCGTCCTCCAGCCGCTCGGTCAGCGTGCCGAGCGTCGTCGCGAGCAGGGTCCCGCCGCCGGAGGCGACGAGGAGGGTGTCCTTCCTGCCGCGCGGGTCGACGACCAGGGCCCCGTCGATGTCCCGGTCCAGGACCTGCTGCCGGGCGGCGGCCTCGTCGGCGACCGCCCGGGGGTCGAGCGGGTCGCCGGGCAGCGCGTCGAGCTGCCGGACCAGTTGCGCGGACTGCTGCTGCGGGGCGACCACCCCGAAGGGGACGTCCTTCGGCTTCGGGTCGTGCAGCGCGCCCACGTAGGACGCGATGAACAGCAGCTGGAGGGCCAGCACGCCGATCACCAGGAACGCGGCACGCGGGGAGACCGCGTTCTTCACCTCGCGCAGGAACGTCATCCCCTCACGCTCCGCGTCCGGCGGCATCGGTGCAGGTGGAGCGGGTCCGAAGGGGTGACCGCACGGCAATCGAACAACTGACCGAAATTGGTCTATGGTGGAAGCGGGGGAGGTGGGACCGGAACTGACCCGAGTGGTCGAAGTGAGCGAGGAGGCGAGCGTGCCGGGCTTCACACATCTGCATGCCGCGTCCGGCTTCTCCCAGCGGTACGGCGCCTCGCACCCCGAGCGGCTGGCCGAGCGGGCCGCCGAGCGGCACCTCGACGCGCTGGCGCTGACCGACCGGGACACCCTCGCGGGCACGGTCAGGTTCGCGAAGGCCTGTGCCCGGGTCGGCGTCCGGCCGGTCTTCGGCGTCGAGCTGGCCGTCGGCGAACCCACCGCGCGGGCAGGGGCCGCCGCCGACGCCGCCCGGCGGCGGACGCCCGTCCGCGGCGGGGTCTTCGTGGACGAGTCCGCGCCCCGGGCCACCTTCCTGGCCAGGGACGGGGCCGCGGGCTGGGCGGAGCTCTGCCGGCTGATCACCGCCGCGCACGCGGTGGAGGGCCCGCCGCTCCTGGAGTGGGCGGAACTCACGGGCGGCCGCACCTCCGCGTCCAGCGGCTTTTTCCGGCCACCGGCCCCGTACGCCGGGACGCCCGGCAACGGCGTCACCGTCCTGCTCGGCCCCGCCTCCGACGTCGGCCGGGCGCTCGCCGCCGGCCGCCCCGACCGGGCCGTGCGGCTGCTCGCCCGCTGGCGCGAGGTCTTCGGCGACGAGGCCCTGCGCCTGGAGGCCGTCTGGCACGGCCGCACCGGCACCGGCCCCGGCTCGCTGCGGCTGGCCGCCAGGACCGTCGGGCTCGCCGCCGACCAGAGGCTGCGGGCCGTCCTCAGCAACGCCGTGCGCTACGCCGACCCGGGGCAGGGCCCCGTCGCCGACGTGCTGGACGCGTCCCGCCGGCTGCTGCCCGTCCGCCCGCCGCTCGACAGCGGCGAGCGCTGGCTCAAGGACACCGCCGCCATGCACCGGGCCGCCGGGACGGTCGCCGAGGCGGCCGGCCTCGGGCAGGGCGCCGCACACCGGCTGCTCGCCATGACCGAGGAGACCGCCGAGTCCTGCCGGGTCGACGCCGAGGACGACCTCGGCATCGGCTCGGTGCGCTTCCCCGAGCCCCGGCTCGTCGGCGCCGAGCTGCGCACCGCCCAGCGGGTGCTCACCTCGCGCGCCGCCGCCGGCATGGTCCGGCTCGGCTACGCCGACCGCCCCGACTACTGGCGGCGGATGCGGCGCGAACTGGACGCCGTCGCCCACCACGGCTTCGCCAGCTACTTCCTGACGGTCGCCCAGGTCGTCGACGACGTCCGCGACCTCGGCGTACGGGTCACCGCCCGGGGCTCGGGCGCGGGCTCGCTCGTCAACCACCTGCTCGGCATCGCGGCCGCCGACCCGGTCGAACACGGACTGCTGATGGAGCGGTTCCTCTCCGAGCGGCGCTCGGTGCTGCCCGACATCGACGTGGACGTCGAGTCCGCCCGGCGGCACGACGTCTACCGGGCGATCATCGCCCGGTTCGGCGAGGAGCGGGTGGCGACCGTCGCCATGCCCGAGACCTACCGGGTCCGGCACGCGCTGCGGGACGTGGGCGCGGCGCTGTCCGTCGACCCGGCCGCGACCGACCGGCTCGCCAAGTCCTTCCCGCACATCAGGGCCCGTGACGCCCGTACCGCGCTCGCCGAGCTGCCCGAGCTGAAGGGGGTCGACCCCGAGCGGTACGGCGCCCGGTTCTGGGACCTCGTCGAGGCCCTGGACGGCCTGCCGCGCGGCACGGCCATGCACCCGTGCGGGGTGCTGCTCTCGGACGCCTCCCTGTGGCAGCGCACACCCGTGGTGACCAGCAGTGGAGAGGGGTTCCCGATGGCGCAGTTCGACAAGGAGGACGTGGAGGACCTCGGCCTGCTCAAGCTGGACGTCCTCGGCGTGCGGATGCAGTCCTCGATGGCGCACGCCGTCGCCGAGATCGGCCGGGCGACGGGCGAGGAGATCGACCTCGACGCAGTGCCCACGGACGACGAGGCGACCTACCGCCTCATCCGCACCTCCGAGACGCTCGGCTGCTTCCAGATCGAGTCGCCCGGCCAGCGCGACCTGATCGGCCGGCTCCAGCCGGAGCGGTTCGACGACCTCGTCGTCGACATCTCGCTCTTCCGGCCCGGCCCGGTCGCGGCCGACATGGTCCGCCCGTTCATCGAGGCCCGGCACGGGCGGGCGCCCGTGCGCTACCCGCACCCCGACCTGGAGCGGCCGCTGCGGGAGACCTACGGCGTGGTCGTCTTCCACGAGCAGGTCATCGAGATCGTCGACATCATGACCGGCTGCGGCCGGGCCGAGGCCGACCGGGTGCGGCGCGGGCTCTCCGACCCGAAGTGGCAGGGCCGGATCAAGGCCTGGTTCGCGGAGCAGGCGCGCGGGCGGGGGTACGCGGAGGACGTGGTGCGGCGCACCTGGGAGATCGTCGAGGCCTTCGGGGCGTACGGCTTCTGCAAGGCGCACGCGGTGGCGTTCGCGGTGCCCACCTACCAGTCGGCGTGGCTGAAGACGCACCACCCGGCGGCGTTCTACGCCGGCCTGCTCACCCACGACCCGGGCATGTACCCCAAGCGGCTGCTGCTCGCGGACGCCCGGCGGCGGGGGGTGCCGGTGCTGCCGGTGGACGTGAACCGGTCGGCGGCCGCCCACCGTATCGAACTGGTGTCCGAAGGTGCGGGCGGTTCGGGCGGTTCCGGCCGTCCCGGCGCGTCCGGTCCGGGGGCGCGCTGGGGGCTGCGGCTCGCGCTCGCCGACGTGCACGGCATCAGCGAGGCCGTCGTCGGGCGGATCGAGGCGGGGCAGCCGTACTCCTCGCTGCTCGACTTCTGGGAGCGGGCCCGGCCCGGGAAGCCGGTCGCCCAGCGGCTCGCGCAGGTCGGCGCGCTCGACGCGTTCGGCGCGAACCGCCGCGACCTGCTGCTGCACGTCTCCGAACTGCACGCCGCCGGGCGGCGGACGAGCGGCGGGGGCGGCCAACTGCCGCTCGGCGAGCAGCGGTCGGCCCCGCTCGGCCTGCCCGACCTCGACGACGCGGAACGGCTCAGCGCCGAGCTGGCCGTCCTCGGCATGGACACCTCCCGGCACCTGATGAGCGACCACCACGCCTTCCTGAAGGAGCTCGGGGTGGTCTCCGCGCGGGAGCTGCGCGAGGCCGAGCACGGCAGCACGGTCCTGGTCGCCGGGGCCAAGGCGGCCACCCAGACCCCGCCGATCCGCTCCGGCCGCCGGGTCGTCTTCACCACCCTCGACGACGGCACCGGCCTGGTCGACCTGGCCTTCTTCGACGACAGCCACGCGGCCTGCGCGCACACCGTCTTCCACTCCTGGCTGCTCCTGGTCAGCGGCACGGTCCAGCGCCGGGGGCCCCGCAGCCTGTCGGTGGTGGGCGAACGGGCCTGGAACCTGGCGGAGTTGGCGGAGCTGCGGGCGGAGGGCGGGCTCGAGGAGGTGAGCCGGCGGCTGAAGGAGCCGGCGCCGGGGAGCGGGCCGGAGGCCGGGGTCGACGCCGACGCCGGGGACGGCCCGGGGGCGGACGCGGATGAAAGCCCTGGTGAGGGTGGACCGGCCGACGGACAGGCCGCCGACGGGGAGGGGGCGTCCGACGGGAGGCCCGGGTCCGCCGGGAAGGGCGCACCCGCCATGGAACCCGGCGCCCCACCGCACCCGGACGCCGCGGCCGGCCGCCGGATCCGGATGAGCACCGGCTTCGAGATGCACCCCTGGGCCGACCTCAAGCCCGCCGGGGACGGTGCCGGCGGACCCCCGCGCAAGCTCTGGCACTCCAGCCCGGGGAGCGCGGGATGATCCTCTGCCTGCGCTTCCACCTCCCCCCGTCGCGCACCTCCGCCCTGCCCGAACTCGTCGCCCTGCTCGGCCGGTTCACCCCGCTCGTCGAGGCACTGCCGCCCGACGGGGCGCTCGCCGACATCGGCGGCGCACTGCGCTACTTCGACCGGGACGCGGCCGGGCTCGCGGCGATGATCCGGGTCCGGGCGATCGCCCTGCACGGCGTGGACTGCACCATCGGCGCCGGGCCGAACCCGATGCTGGCCACCATGGCCGCCCGGGAGGCCCGGCCCGGCGAGCCGAGGGTCGTCGACGACCCGGCCGGCTTCCTCGACCTGCGGCCCGTCGTCGCGCTGCCCGGTGTCGGCACGGCCACCGCCCGCGCGCTGTGCGACTACGGGCTCGACTCGATCGGCCGGGTCGCCGCCGCGCCGCTGCCGCTGCTCCAGCGCCTGGTGGGGGTGCGGACCGGGCGCGAGCTGCACGAGAAGGCGCACGGCACCGACCGCAGCGCGGTGGTGCCGGGGGCGGCGACCCGCTCGATCGCGGGGGAGGTCCCCTTCGTGCGGGACGAGGTGGACCCGGCGCACCGGCGGCGGGCGCTCCTCGCGCTCGCCGAGGACCTCGGCGGCCGGCTGCGCGCCGGGCGGCAGGTCGGCCGGACGCTGGTGCTCACCGTCCGGTACGCGGACCGCACCACCACCGTCCGCAGCCGGACCCTGCCCGAGCCCACCGCGCACTCGCTCGACCTGCGCGACCTCGCCTACCGGATGCACGACGCGCTCGGCCTCCAGCGGGCCCGGGTGCGGGCCCTCGCGCTGCGGATCGAGGGGATCGGGCCCGCGGAGGAGGCCGCCCGGCAGCTGACCTTCGACCCGCAGGACGACAAGGCGCGCCGGATCGAGGCGGTCGCGGACCGGGCCCGGGCCCGGTTCGGCCCCTCGGCCGTCGTGCCGGGGACGCTGTCCGACGCGGCCTGAGGTCGAGGGCCCGACCCCGCCTGAGGCCGAGGGCCGGCCGGGGAGCGGCTCGCGCGTGGCTCCCCGGCCGGCGGTCGCTCGCCGACCGGCATCCCCGCTCGCCGTCAGCCGGCGCGGCGGCCGGTCGCGGCCTTGCGGCGGAGGGCGGCGAAGAACAGGCCGGAGCCGACGGCGACGGCGGCCGCGCCGCCGGCGGCGATCATCGGGGTGGCGCCGTCACCGCCGGTCGCGGCGAGGTTCTCGGTGCCGGGGAGGGGCGAGGCGGAGCCGTTCGGGGCGGTGGCGTCGGCGTCGTCGGTGGCCGCCGGAGCCTTCGAGGTCGCGGGAGCCTCCGAGGATTCCGGGGCCTCCGGGGCGGCGCTCGCCTCCGAGCCGGCAGCCGGCTTCGTGGCGGTCGGGGACGCGTGGTCGTCGCCGTGCCCGTCCCCGTGGCCGCCGGTCCCGAGCGTCGGGCCCGGGTGGTCGACCGTCGACTCGTCCGCGCCGTCGGCGATCTGCTCGTCGGTGGGCTCCTCGGCCACCGGGGCCCGGCTCGCGCCACCGCCCCCGCCGTTCGCGCCGCCGAAGGCGACGTCCGAGCAGGAGTAGAACGCCTCCGGGCTGTCCGAGCGCTGCCAGATGCCGTACACCAGGTGCTTGCCCGAGCGCTCGGGGAGGTTCCCGGAGAACGTGTAGTAGCCGCCGGACGCGGCCGGGTCGGTCTTCGTCGCGACCGGGTTCGCCAGGTCCAGGTCGGACCACTTCAGCGGCTTCGCCGGGTCGTAGCCGGGCTTGGTGAGGTAGAGCGTGAAGGTGCCCTTGTGCGGGGCGGTCACCCGGTACCTGAAGGTGTACGCGCCCGCCTCCACCGTCGTCGACGGCCAGTCGGCGCGGGCCAGGTCCATGCCCTTGAAGGCCGGGTCGCCGGCGCTGCACAGCTCGCCGTCGGCTATCCGGGCCTGGTGGCGGCCGGCGGCGTCGCCGATGCGGATGCCGTTCCAGTCGTACAGCGCCTGGGTGCCGCCCGCCGCGACGGCGGCCTTGCACGCGGCCGAGTCCGGCGACTCCGGCCCCTCGGCGTAACAGGCCGCGACCCGGCTGACGGGGTCGCCCAGCGTGCCGTGCGCGGCGGCCGGCGCCGCGGTCAGCGCGCCCAGCGCGAGCGGTACGGCACCGGTGGCTGCGACGGTCACGAGCGTGCGGCGAGAGGTCATGGCGGGGGTCTCCTCGGGGTGGGGTGACCAGCAACGTAGCCCCCGCGATCCCCGCGATCCGCCGCTGAGGACGGGCAGCGGTGATCCTTATGACCGCGTTAAGGCGCGCATCGGAACCGATTAAGCCCGCGGCCCGCCGCCCGTCCGCGAGACACCCCGCGCCGCGCGGCCGGCGTCCGGGCGGCGGTCACGGCGGCCGGGCGCGGGACGCGCCGTCGCCCCGGACGACGACGCCCGCCCCGTCGGACGCAGGGCGCCCCCGGCCTTCGCACCATGAAGGCCGGGGGCGCGGATCGGCCGGGCGGGTCAGGGCCGCCGGGCGGAGCCGGTCCGTCGCGCGGTGGCGCGCCGGGGACGGTCGGACGCCGTCACGCGTCGGGCCACCACGTCCTGTGGATGTCCTTGCGGATCTCGGGGCGCTCGCGCGTCTCGGGAGCCGCGCCGGAATCCTGTTGGTCCCGGCGGCCGCCGGTCTTCCGTACGGCCTTCACCACCCGCTGCTGTCGCATGGGGTCTTCCATGCCCTCCCCGCGACCCGCTGACACCCGCCCGCCCGAACGTCTCAACAGGGAAGACGCTTCTCCTGTGCGCCACACACGCCGTTCATCCGCTCGTCGTATGACCGGGGTCACGGGCCCGCGACCTCCCTCCATTGTGCAACTAGTTGCACAATGGAGGGGACGACCCCGCGCGAGGAGGCGCCCCCATGACCGCGTACCCCCACCTGTTCCGCCCGCTGGACCTCGGCTTCACGACCCTGCCCAACCGGGTCCTGATGGGGTCGATGCACGTCGGCCTGGAGGAGGCCCCGAACGGGTTCGAGCGGATGGCCGCCTTCTACGCCGAGCGCGCCCGCGGCGGCGCCGGGCTCATCGTCACCGGCGGCATCGCGCCCAACGAGCGCGGCCGCCCCTCCCCGCACGGCGCCAAGCTCACCACCGAGGCCGAGGCGGCCGAGCACCGCACCGTCACCGACGCCGTGCACGCGGCCGGCGGCCGGATCGCCCTGCAGATCCTGCACTTCGGCCGGTACGCGAGCCACCCCGACCTCGTCGCCCCGAGCGCGATCCGCGCCCCCATCAGCCCGCTCGTCCCGCACGAACTCACCGACGCCGAGGTCGAGGAGACCATCGAGGACTTCGTGCGGACGGCCGAACTGGCCCGGTCCGCGGGCTACGACGGCGTCGAGATCATGGGCTCCGAGGGCTACCTGATCAACGAGTTCATCGTCTCCGCCACCAACCGGCGCACCGACCGCTGGGGCGGCTCCTACGAGAACCGCATGCGCTTCCCCGTCGAGATCGTCCGCCGGGTCCGCGAGCGGGTGGGGCCCGACTTCATCATCGTCTACCGGCTCTCCATGCTCGACCTCGTCCCCGAGGGCTCCACCCTCCCCGAGGTGATCCAGCTCGCGCAGGCGGTCGAGGCCGCCGGCGCGACGATCCTCAACACCGGCATCGGCTGGCACGAGGCCCGGATCCCCACCATCGCCACCTCCGTCCCGCGCGGCGCCTGGTCGTGGGTGACGAAGAAGGTGATGGGTGCGGTCTCCATCCCGCTGATCACCAGCAACCGCGTCAACACCCCGGAAAAGGCCGAGGAGCTGCTCGCCGACGGTCGTGCGGACATGGTGTCCATGGCCCGCCCGTTCCTCGCCGACCCCGACTTCGTCGCCAAGGCCCGGGCCGGCCGCCCGGAGGCCATCAACACCTGCATCGGCTGCAACCAGGCCTGCCTCGACCACACCTTCAGCGGCAAGATCACCTCCTGCCTGGTCAACCCGCGCGCCTGCCACGAGACCGAGCTCGTCCTCGCCCCCACCCGGCTGCGCAAGCGCCTCGCCGTCGTCGGCGCCGGGCCGGCCGGCCTCGCCTTCGCCGTCTCCGCCGCCGAGCGCGGCCACACCGACATCACCCTCTTCGACGCGGCCGACGCCATCGGCGGCCAGCTGAACATCGCCCGCCGCATCCCCGGCAAGGAGGAGTTCGACGAGACGATCCGCTACTTCCGCCACCAGCTCGACGCGTACGGCGTCGACGTGCGGCTCGGCGTCACCGTCACCCCCGAACTCCTCGACGGCTACGACGAGATCGTCGTCGCCACCGGCGTCAGCCCCCGCACCCCCGCCATCCCCGGCGTCGACCACCGGAGCGTCGTCAGCTACCTCGACGTGGTCCGGCACGGCGCGCCCGTCGGCGAGCGGGTCGCGATCGTCGGCGCGGGCGGCATCGGCTTCGACGTCGCGGAGTTCCTCACCGACGGCGGCGAGCGGGCCTCCCTCGACCCCGAGGCGTTCTTCCGCCTCTGGGGCGTCGACACCGAGCACCGCACCCCCGGCGGCCTCACCCGCCCCGAGCGACCCGCCCCGCCGCGCACCGTCCACCTCCTCCAGCGCAAGGCCACCAAGGTCGGCGCGGGGCTGGGGAAGACGACCGGCTGGATCCACCGCACCGAGCTCAAGCACCGGGGCGTGGCGATGGTCGCCGGCGTGACCTACGACCGGATCGACGACCAGGGGCTGCACATCACCGTCGACGGCGAGAAGCGGCTCCTGGAGGTCGACACCGTCGTGCTCTGCGCCGGCCAGGACCCCCGCCGCGACCTGTACGAGCAGCTGCTCGCCGCCGGGCGGACCGTGCACCTCATCGGCGGCGCGGACGTGGCCGCGGAGCTGGACGCCAAGCGGGCGATCCTGCAGGGGACGGAGCTGGCGGCGAAGGTCTGAGCGGGCTCCGGGGGCCCGGCCCGCACGCGGGCCCGGCC
>NZ_JBHWZH010000080.1:0-27499 GCF_042728285.1 Streptomyces sp. NPDC060194
TCCCTTACGAGGACGGCGCCCGAGGGCCCTGTGCGTGTGCCTAGGCCGCCGGTCGGGGCAGCGGCTTGCCGTACCAGAGCTCGACCAGGCGGGCTGCGATGGAGATGCCGGACGGGGGCAGGATCTCGCCGCTCTCGATCGCCGCGCGCAGGTCGTCGCGGGAGAACCAGCGGGCCTCCTCGATCTCCTCGCCGTCGACGGTGATGTCCGACGACGTGGCGCGGGCGAAGAAGCCGAGCATGAGGCTGGAGGGGAACGGCCAGGGCTGGCTGGCCACGTAGGAGACCTCGCCGACGGTGACACCGGCCTCCTCCCACACCTCGCGGCGCACCGACTGCTCGATGGACTCCCCCGGCTCGACGAACCCGGCGAGGGTCGAGAAGCGGCCCTCGGGCCAGTGCACCTGGCGGCCGAGGAGCGCCCGGTCCCGCTCGTCGGTGACCAGCATGATCACGGCCGGGTCGGTGCGCGGGTAGTGCTCCGCCCCGCAGGCCTGGCAGCGGCGGATGTGGCCGGCGGCCGCGATGACCGTCCGCTCGCCGCAGCGGGAGCAGAAGCGGTGCAGCCGCTGCCAGTTCTCCAGGGCGACGGCGTGCACCATGAGCGCGGTCTCGCGCGGCGAGAGCAGCAGCCCCGCCTCGCGCAGTCCGGCGGGGCGCGCGGACTGGTCGATGCGGCCGGGCAGGGTGTCCTTCTGGAGGGCGAACCAGCGCACGCCGTCCTCGTCGGTGCCGAGGAAGTAGCGGTGCTGCTCGGTGACCGGCGCCTCGAAGGACGGGGTGGTCACCAGGACGGTGCGGCCGTCGGCGCCCTCCGGCTCGTCGATGAGGACCTGGCCGCCGGAGACCACGAAGACCCGGGTCGACGGGTGGCTCCAGGCCGCCGCGAGCCAGGCCTCGTCGAGGCGGTGGTGGGCCTCGCGGTCGAGACCGCTGGGGGCGGTCAGACCGATGGGACGGTCCGCGGTGGCGTCGTCGAGTGTGGTCACGGGTGCTTCCAACTCCCCCTGGTGCTGGTGGACGGGGTGTGCGGTCGAGTGGTCGGACGTCAGCGGAGGGCGGCGGACAGCTCGTCCCAGAGATGGGCGGAGGCCTCGGCGCCCTTGAGGAGCAGCCCGAGCTCGACCTTCTCGTTCGGTGCGTGCCAGCC
Source organism: Streptomyces sp. NPDC060194 (assembly GCF_042728285.1). NCBI lineage: Bacteria > Bacillati > Actinomycetota > Actinomycetes > Kitasatosporales > Streptomycetaceae > Streptomyces > Streptomyces sp. NPDC060194. The sequence goes on from NZ_JBHWZH010000080.1 coordinate 1,150, forward strand.
GTCGGAGGGGACGCTGATGCCCAGGAAGAGCACCGGGGCCTTCAGCACGTCCTGGAGGTCGGCCGCGGGACCGCTTCCGCCCTCGCGGGTGTAGCGGATCCGCTGGTCGAAGGCGCGCTCCATGGCGCGGGTGACGGCCCGCAGGGCGGGGTGGTCGAGCGGGGTGAGGCAGGGGCGGGTGGCGGCGCCGAAGACGATCTCCGCGCGGATGCCCGGCGGGACGTGCACCGCGGCCCAGTCGCGGACCAGCGTCTCCAGGCGGTCCGCGTCCTGCCCCGCGACCAGACGGAAGCTGAGCTTGAGGAACGCCGAGGCCGGCACGATCGTCTTGCTGCCGGGGCCCTGGTAGCCGCCGCCGATGCCGTTGACCTCGGCGGTGGGGCGGGCCCAGACGCGCTCCAGGGTGCTGTAGCCGGCCTCCCCGGCGGCGGCGTGCGAGTGGGCGGTCGCCAGCCAGCGGGACTCGTCGAAGGGCAGCTCGGCGAAGAGCGCGCGCTCGTGGTCGCCGAGGTCGGCGACGCCGTCGTAGAAGCCGGGGATCGCGACCCGCTCGTCGGCGTCGTGCAGGGCGGCGACCAGGCGGGCGGCGGCGGTGGCCGGGTTGGGCACCGCGCCGCCGAACGCGCCGGAGTGGATGTCCTGGTCGGGGCCGTACAGGGTGATCTCGCACTCGGCGAGGCCCCGCATCCCGGTGCAGACGGTGGGGGTGTCCTCGGACCACATGCCGGTGTCGGAGACGAGCACGGCGTCGGCCGCGAGCCGGTCCGCGCGGTCCTCGATCAGCGCCCGGAAGTGCGGCGAACCGGACTCCTCCTCGCCCTCGATCAGCAGCTTGAGGTGGACGGCGGGGGCGGTGCGACCGGTGGCGGCCAGGTGCGCGCGCACCCCCAGGGTGTGGAAGAACACCTGCCCCTTGTCGTCGGCCGCGCCTCGCGCGTACAGCCGGCCGTCCTCGGTGTGCGGCTCGAAGGGGTCGGTGCGCCAGCCGTCCTCGCGGGCGGCGGGCTGGACGTCGTGGTGGCCGTAGACCAGGACGGTGGGGGCCCCGGCGTCGTCCGTGGGCCACTCGGCGAAGACGGCGGGGGCGCCCGCGGTCTCCCAGACCTCGGCGACCGGGAAGCCGGTCTGCCGGAGGGTGGCGGCGAGCCAGTCGGCGCTGCGCCGTACGTCCCCGGCGTGCTCCGGCTGCGCGGAGACGGACGGGATGCGCAGCCAGTCGGCGAGCTCGGCGAGGAAGCCCTCGCGGTGGCTGTCGATGTACGCGCGTACGGTCTGGACGGCGCTGTCCGGGGTCTCGCTCATGCCGTCGAGCCTAACCGGCCGCGGGGTCCCGCTCGCCCGGCTCCCGGAGCAGGACCCGCTCCAGCTCGGGCCTGCCGGGCAGCGGTGTGGGGCGGATCACGGTGCCGCTGCGGACGTGCAGGAAGACGGCGGACACCGCCTCGGGCGGGATGCCCTGCCGCTCGGCCCAGGCGAGCCGGTAGACGGCGAGCTGCAGCGGGTCGGCGGTGCGCTGGTGGCCGGTCTTCCAGTCGACGATCTCGTACCGCGTCCCCTGGGGGCCCTGTTCGCGGTAGACGGCGTCGATCCGCCCCCTGATGACCCGTCCCGCGAGGGTGATCTGTACGGGCTCCTCGATCCGGTACGGGGTGCGGGTCGCGTACGGGGTGCGCTCGAAGGCCTCCTTCAGCGCTTCGAGGTCGCGCTCGTCGGCGATCTCGGCGTCGGTGCCGGGGAGGTCGTCCGGGGCGAGGAACGGCAGCGTGAGGGCCTCGCCGAAGCGGGTCTCCACCCAGGCGTGGAAGCGGGTGCCGCGGCGGGCGGCGGGCTGCGGGGGCTTGGGCATGGGCCGGGCCAGCTCGCGCGCGAACCCGGCGGGGTCGGCGGCGAGCCGCAGGAGCTGGGAGGCGGTGAGCGAGGACGGCACGGGGACGTCCCTGACGGCCGCGCGGGCGCGGCGCAGCTCGGCGGCGAGCGCGTCGAGGTCGCGGTCCCAGGAGTCGACCGCGCGGGCCTCCTCGGGGGTGAGGGCGGGACGCGGGGCGGCGGGGGCGTCGTCCCAGGGGTGCGGTCGGGCGGGGGCGGGGATCGCGGCGGCGGGGCGGTGGTCGCCGTCGGCCGGGTGGCCGCCCGCGGGGCCTACGGCTGCCGGTCCGCCGCCCGTCCGGCCGGCGTGGGAGGCATCGCCGTCGAACGGGTCGCTTTCGAACGGGTCGGCCTCGAAGAGGCCTCCAGGAGGGCCGTCGAGCGAACCGGCGAGCGGGTCGTCGAGCACGTCGTCGTCCGCGAACGGCCCTTCGTCGTCGAAGGGCGCGTCCTCGTACGTGTCGAAGGGGTCGTCCTCGGGCGGCGGGGGCCAGTCGGGGTCCTCGGCGTACGCGGGGTCGCCGGCGGGCGCGGCGGCGAGCACGTCCAGGTGGGCGCGGACGGTGGCGGCCGCGACGCGGCGGCGCTCCGTGGAGGCGGGGTCCAGGGGGAGCGGCCAGGCGTGGTCGGCCGCCGCGCCGAGGAGGGCCGGGTTCTCCGCGTCCTCCTCCGGCGGGTCCGCCCAGGCCTCGATCTCGCCGTGGCCGGCGGCGCAGTGGTCGTACAGGGCCTGGAGGAAGTCCGACGGGCCGCGCGGGCGCTTCTGGGCGGGCCCCCACCAGTGCCCGGTCCCGATGAGCAGCGAGCGCGGCCGGGTGAAGGTCACGTACCCGAGGCGCAGCTCCTCGGTGTGCTGGTGGTCCCTCATGTCCTCCTTGAAGGCCTTGAGGCCGCCCGGGTCCCAGGTGTCGACGTCCGGGAGCGTCGCCGCGTCGCCGCGCAGGGCGTGCGGCAGGACCTGGCCCTGGGCGGTCCAGGACTCGCGCCCGCGGGTACTGGGGAAGCCGGCGGCGACGAGCCCGGGGACGGCGACGACGTCCCACTCCAGGCCCTTGGACTTGTGGGCGGTGAGGACCTTGACGGTGTTCTCACCGCCCGGGAGGGAGGTGTCGAGGCCCTTCTCGTACTCCCGAGCGGTGCGCAGGAAGCCGAGGAAGGCGAGCAGGGAGACCTGCCCGTCGAGTGCGGCGAAGGAGGCGGCGGTGTCCAGGAAGGTGGACAGCGTCTCGCGGCGGCGGGCGGCGAGCGCGTGCGGGGACGCGGAGAGCTCGACCTCCAGGCCGGTGACGGCCAGGACCCGGTGCAGCACGTCCATGAGCGGGTCGGCGAGCGAGCGGCGCAGGTCGCGGAGTTCGGTGGCGAGGCGGGCGAACCGGACCCGCGCGGCGGCGGAGAACGGCAGCTCGTCGTCGCCGACGCCCTCGGCGTCGAGGAAGGTGTCCAGGGCGTCGGCCAGGGAGATCACCTCCGCCGGGTCGACGCCCTCGACCGCGTCGGCGAGCCGCTGGTCGGGGTCGTCGCTCGCGCCTCCGCGGTGCACGAGGAGCCGGGCGCGGCGGCCCAGCAGGGCGAGGTCGCGGGGGCCGATGCGCCAGCGCGGCCCGACGAGGAGACGGACCAGCGAGGCGTTCGCCCCGGGGTCCTGGAGGACCTCGCAGACGGCGACGAGGTCGGCGATCTCGGGAAGGTGCAGCAGACCGGAGAGTCCGACGACCTCCACGGGCACGTCCCGGGCGACGAGCGCGCCCTGGATCTCGGCGAAGTCGCCCGCGGTCCGGCAGAGCACGGCGATCTCGCCTGGCTCCTTGCCGGTGCGTACCAGGTGCGCGATCGAGTCCGCGATGTGGTCGATCTCCTCCTGGTGGGTGGCGAGCAGGGCGCACTTCACCAGGCCGTCGCGCTCGGCGCCGGGGGCGGGGCGCAGGGCCTCGACGCCCTCGTGCATCGCGCGGAGCGGGGTGGCCAGACCGTTGGCGAGGTCCAGGAGGCGGCCGCCGCTGCGGCGGTTCTCGCTGAGCGCCTGGCGGGCGGCGGGGCGGCCCTCGGCGTCGGCGAAGTGCTCGGGGAAGTCGTCGAGGTTGGCGACGGAGGCGCCGCGCCAGCCGTAGATGGCCTGGCAGGGGTCGCCGACGGCCGTGACGGGGTGGCCGGTGCCGTTCCCGAAGAGGCCGGCGAGCAGGACGCGCTGGGCGACGGAGGTGTCCTGGTACTCGTCGAGCAGGACGACGCGGAACTCGTCGCGCAGGATGCCGCCGACCTCGGGGCGGGTGCGGGCGAGCTCGGCGGACAGGGCGATCTGGTCGCCGAAGTCGAGCAGGTCCCGCTCGCGCTTCGCCGCGCGGTAGCGGGTGACCAGGTCGAGCAGTTCCAGGCGGGCGGCGGCGGCCTCGGGGACCTTGCGCAGGTCCGCGTTGGACAGCCGGGCCCCTTCGAGCCGGCGCAGCAGGGCCCGGTCGTAGGTCCGCAGGGCGGCGGGGTCCACCAGGTGCTCGCTGAGCTCCCCGTCGAGCGCGAGGACGTCGCTGACCAGGGTGGCGACGGACTTGGTGAGCGCCGGGTAGGGGCCGGGGGCCTCGCGCAGGACGCGGGCGGCGAGCTGGAACCGGGTGGCGTCGGCGAGGAGCCGCGCGCTGGGTTCGAGGCCGATGCGCAGGCCGTGGTCGGTGAGGAGCTGACCGGCGAAGGCGTGGTAGGTCGAGATGCGGGGCTCGCCGGGCGGGTTCGCCGGGTCGATCACCTCGGGGTCGGTGACGCCGGCCCTGACGAGCGCCTTGCGGACGCGCTCGGCCAGCTCGCCGGCCGCCTTGTTCGTGAACGTCAGCCCCAGGACCTGCTCGGGCGCGACCTGCCCGGTGCCGACCAGCCAGACGACGCGGGCGGCCATCACGGTCGTCTTCCCCGACCCGGCGCCGGCCACGATCACCTGCGGGGCGGGCGGCGCGGTGATGCACGCCGTCTGCTCCGGGGTGAAGGGGATCCCCAGGAGCTCCTTGAGCTGCCCGGGGTCCGTGAGGTGACTGGTCACCCCGGAAAGGCTAACGGGGACCACTGACAACCAGTGGCCCCCGAGGTCACACGGACGCCCTCGGACCGCACCCGTGCACGGCGAGGGGCCGGCGGCGGATCAGGCCGCGGAGGCCTCGCCCATGAGCAGCTTCTGCAGGTCGACGGTCTCGTCGGCCGGCGGAGCCTTGACCTCCAGCGGCTTGTCGTAGTCGCTCAGGGTCATCTCGCCGGGCTCGTCGCCGCCCTTGACGACGACCTTGAGGAGGTACGGCTTGCCCTCCTTGGCGACGTAGGCGGTGGAGGTCTCCTCGCCGTCCTTCTTGACCAGCGTGGCGACCGGCTCGCCGTCGACCTCGGTGTCCTCGCCCCGGGTGATCTTCCCGGAGCCGCCCTTGTCGGTGTCCTTGAGGATGTCGTCCAGGTCGCAGGCGCCGGCCATGCCCTCCTTGGACCCCTGCTCGTTCGGCACCTTCATCCAGCGGCCCTTGAGCATCTCGATCATCGCGTCGGACTCGGCGGCATCGCCGCCCTGCTGCTCGTTCTCGGCCTTCCAGAACGCCTCGTCGCCCTTGATGTACATGGAACCGTCGACGGAGACGACGGACCCCTGGGCGCCCTTGCTGCCGATGGTGCCCTCGCAGTCACCGGCCTTGCTCACCGCGAAGGTGAGGTCGGTCTTCTCGCCGTCCTCGGTGGTGGTGCCCTTGACCTTCAGGGAGTCCGCCGCCTTCGTCGCCTTCTCCGCGCGCTCGCTGATCTGCTTCGGCGTCAGGTCCTTGAACGGGTCGGCCGCCTCGTCGCCGCTGCCGCCGCACGCCGACAGGCCGAGCACGGCGGACGCGCACAGCGCCGTCGTGACGAGAAGCTTCCGGTTGAACGCCATCACAGTTCCTCTTTCACAGCTGATCCTTAACCGCCGTTTACGACACGTGATCGGGACCTATGGATGCGCTGTGAACAGGTGATCTGCCGCACACGGCGTGATCACTCGACGATCTGCTGCCCCTCCGGCTGCGCGCTGCACGAGGCCCTGAAGGAGCAGTGCCCGCAGTGCGTGCCGGTGCTCGGGGTGAACCGCTCGTCCAGGACACGGCCCGCCGCCGTCGCCAGCAGGTCGCCGACCCACTCCCCGGTGAGCGACTCCTGGCGCTGCACCTTGGGCAAGGTCTCTCCGCCCTCCTTCTTGGGCGCGGGCTGGCGGAGCTGGACGAGCTCCGCACCGGCGGCCTCCGGCCGTTCGCCGCCGAAGACGTCGTCGACGGCCCCCTCCTGGACGGCGAGCTGGTAGACGGCGAGCTGCGGGTGCCGTTCGACCTCCTTGGCGGTCGGCGCCGCCTTGCCGGTCTTGAAGTCGACGACATAGGCACGCCCTTGGGCGTCGGACTCGACGCGGTCCATGGAGCCGCGGACGCGCACCTCGTAGTCGCCTGCCTCCAGCGTCACGTCGAAGTCGTGCTCGGTGGCGACCGGGGTGCGGGCGCCGCGGTCCATGACGTGCCAGCGCAGGAAGCGCTCCAGGGCCGTGCGGGCGTTCTCCTTCTCCTGGGCGGACTTCCAGGGGGCGTCGAAGGCGAGCCCGTCCCAGACCGAGTCCAGGCGCTCCATCAGCACGTCGAGGTCGGCGGGCGTCTTGCCGGAGGCGACCTCGTCGGCGAGCACGTGGACGACGTTGCCGAACCCCTGGGCGGCGGTCGCGGGGGTGTCCGCCTTGACCTCGCGGCCGAGGAACCACTGCAGGGCGCACGTGTTGGCGAGCTGGTCGAGGGCGCTGCCGGAGAGCGCGACCGGCTTGGTGCGGTCCCGCAGCGGGACGGCGCTGTGCGTGGGCTCCTCCAGCCCCCACCAGCGGTCGGGGTGGGCGGCGGGCACCAGGGTGAGCCCCTCGTCGTCCCGCAGGGCCGCGAGCCGGGCGAGCCGGAGCGCGGCGGCCTCCCGCAGCGCGTCGGAGGCCCGGGGGTCGACGGTGGTGGCCCGGAGCTCGGCGACCAGCGCGGAGACCGCCAGCGGGCGGCGGGGGCGGCCGGTGACGTCCTTGGGCTCGACGCCCAGCTCGGTCAGGAATCGGGAGGGCTGGTCGCCGTCGTCGGCGGGCGCCTTGACCGCGGTGACGACCAGCCGCTCGCGGGCCCGGGTGGCGGCCACGTAGAACAGCCGGCGCTCCTCGGCGAGCAGCGCGCCGGGGCCGAGCGGCTCGGCGAGTCCGTCGCGGCCGATCCGGTCGGCCTCCAAGAGCGAGCCGCGCCGCCGCAGGTCGGGCCAGAGGCCCTCCTGGAGGCCGGCCACGACGACGAGCCGCCATTCGAGCCCCTTGGAGCGGTGCGCGGTCATCAGCCGGACGGCCTCGGGCCGCACGGCACGCCCGGCGAGGGTGTCGGCGGCGATGTCCTCGGCGTCCAGCTCGTCCAGGAAGTTCAGCGCGCCCCGGCCGCCGGAGCGCTCCTCCGCCCGGGCGGCCGTCGCGAACAGCGCGCACACGGCGTCCAGGTCGCGGTCGGCATTGCGGCCCGCCGCGCCGCCGCGCCGGGCGGAGCGCTCCAGGCGGCCGGGCCAGGTGGTGCCCTGCCACAGCTCCCAGAGGGCCTCCTCCGCGGTGCCGCCGCCCGCGAGCAGTCCGCGCGCCTTCGCGAGCAGGGCCCCCAGGCGCTGGGCGCCGCGCGCGTACGACGTCTCGTGGAGGGCGAGGCGCTCGGGCTCGGCGAGGGCCCGCGCGAGGAGTTCGTCGGACGGCGGCGGGACGCGGCTGCCGGCCGCGCGTTCCTCGTCGCGCAGGGCGCGGCCGAGCTTGCGCAGGTCGGCGGCGTCCATGCCGCCGAGCGGTGAGGACAGCAGGTCTATGGCGGTCTCGGTGGAGAGCCAGGACGGCGCCACGGGCCCCGGGTCGCCCGCCGGATCGCCCTCTTGGAACGCGCCCGCCGAACCGCCCTCCAGGAGCGCGTCCGCCGCGTCGCCCTCCTGGAACGCGCCCGCCGCGTCGTCCTCCAGGAGCGCGTTTTCCGCATCGCCCTCCTGGACCTCGTCCACCGCATCGCGCTCCTGGAGATCCCCCAGGGCGGCCGTCGCGACCGCCCGGAGCGCGGTGAGCAGGGGGGCGACGGCGGGCTCGTGGCGCAGCGGCAGGTCGTTGCCGTCGATCTCCAGGGGCACGCCCGCCGAGGTCAGCGCCCGGCGGACGGCCGGGATGGACCGGCCGCCCGCGCGGACGAGGACCGCCATCTCGCTCCAGGGGACGCCGTCCTCCAGGTGCGCGCGGCGCAGCAGGTCGGCGATGTTGTCCAGCTCCGTGCCGGCCGTGGGGTAGGTGTACGCCTCGACCCGGCCGCCGTCGCGGGTGGGGGTCAGCTCGCGGTGGGCGCGGACGGCGTCGGCGGGCAGCCGGGTGAGCGGCATCCGTCGGGTGAGCAGCCGGGTGGCCGCGAGCAGGTCGGCGCCGGAGCGCCGGGAGACGCCGAGGACGGCGAGCGGGGCGGGCCGGCCGTCCGCGCGGGGGAAGGTTTCGGGGAAGTCGAGGATGCCGTTCACGTCGGCGCCGCGGAAGGCGTAGATCGACTGGTCGGGGTCGCCGAACGCGACGAGGGTGCGCCCGCCGCCCGCGAGCGCCTGCAGGAGCCGCACCTGGGCCGGATCGGTGTCCTGGTACTCGTCGACGTACACGGCGTCGTAGCGGGCGCTCAGGGCCTCGGCGACCTCGGGCAGCCGGGCGAGCAGCACCGCGCGGTGGACGAGTTCCGCGTAGTCGAGCACCCCGCGGATGTCGAGGACGTCGAGGTACTCGGCGAGGAAGCCGGCGGCCGCCCCCCAGTCGGGGCGCCCGGTGCGGCGGGCGAACGCGCCCAGGGCCTCCGGGCCGAGCCCCAGCTCACGGCTGCGGGCGAGCACCGCGCGGACCTCGTCGGCGAAGCCGCGGGTGGTCAGGCAGGCGCGCAGCTCGTCCGGCCAGCGCACCGCCGCGCGCCGGGCGGCCGCGTCCCGGGCCTGCCCGGCGAGCAGCTCGCGCACGACGACGTCCTGCTCGGGGCCCGACATCAGCCGTAGCGGCTCCACGAACAGCTCGGCGTCCTGGTGGGCGCGGACCAGCGCGTAGCAGAACGAGTGGAACGTGGTCGCCTGCGGGCCGTGCGCCCCGCCGAGCCGGACGGCCATCCGGTCGCGCAGCTCGACGGCCGCCTTGCGGCTGAACGTGAGGACCAGGGTGCGGGCGGGGTCGGCGCCCCACTCCACCCGCCGCGCCACCGACTCCACCAGCGTCGTCGTCTTGCCCGTCCCCGGGCCGGCCAGGACGAGCAGCGGACCGCCGGTGTGGTCAACCACGGCGGTCTGATGTGCGTCCGGACGAGGGGGGTCCGCCGGACCCGGCGGGGTACGGACAAGACGGTACGCGCCCGAGCCCCGGGGCGGCACGGAAGCGGCGTGCGGCGCGTGCCGGGTGGAGAGGGAGGAACTCACGTGGATCGCCGGTCCTGGTCGGTGCTCGGTGCGGGATCGGATGTGCGGTGCGGAACCATGACGACGCTACGCCAGTCGACGCGTGGGACGCAGGCGGTCCCCCAGGTCGACCGGAGTCCCGCGCGTCCCGGTGGTCCCCGTGCGCGCCTCCGAGGGGTCGCGCACGGGCCGAGAGCGTCAGGTACGGGCCGCACCCGAGGCGCCGTCCCACCGCGCCCTGCGCATGTCGAGGCGCGGCAGGTCGCCCTCGGCGGCCCGGGAGGCCTCCTTGAGCGGCGTCCCCTCCGCGCGGTACGCGTCCAGGGCGCGCAGCTCGCCGCCGGGCAGCAGCTTCCCGTCGGCCCCCACCACGCGCCACCACGGCACCCCGCCGCCGTGCAGGGCCATCACCCGGCCGACCTGGCGCGGGCCGCCCTCCTCCAACCACTCGGCGACGTCGCCGTAGGTCATGACGCGGCCCGGCGGGATCAGCTCGGCGACCTCCAGGACGCGCTCGGCGTACGCCTCACGCCGCTCCCGCGCGTCGTCGCCGCCGCGTCCGCCGTCCCGCCCGTAGCCCTGCTCCATCCCGCCCATCCTGCCGCACCGGGCCTCCTCGGGAGCGCTCGCCGGAGCGGCCGCACATCCGGAAGAGCGCCCTCCGCGCGGTACACCCCCGCGGCACGCACCCTGCTGCTGCCCGGCACGGGCGGGACGTGCCACCATCGTGCGGGCGGTGACTGGTGATACGAGAACGCAAAGACACGACGGAAGAGCAGGACGTGCAGCCTGAGAAGGCCGAGGGCACCCCTGCCCCGCAGTCGCGCCCGGACGCCTCGGGCGCCCACCCGGACAACGGCGCGGGCGGCGGGGCCGTGGCGAAGGACACACCGGACACGTCCGAGGGCGCACCGGACACGTCCGAGGACACCGCGCGCGGCGGCAGCACCGCCGCCGACACCATCGGCCTCGAACACTTCGACCGCGACGAACCGCTGCTCTCCGCGCGCGTGCACCGCCCCTCCGACCTGGTGCGGTTCCTGATCGGGCTGCTCGGCATCGCGCTCCTGATCTTCGTCGCGACGTTCGCCCTGGGGACCACCTCGGGCCTCGAGAACGACATCAACAAGCAGACCGCGCAGGCCCCCGACCTGCTGATCAAGATCGCCGGCCTGGTCTCCAGCATCGCCGTCCTCCTGGTGCCGGTCGTCTTCGCGATCGAGCGGCTGATCAAGCGCGACGGGCTGCGGATCGCGGACGGCGTCCTGGCGGCCGTCCTGGCCCACGGGGTGACGCTCGCCGCCGACCTGTGGGTCTCCAAGGCGGCCTCCGACCAGGTACGGGACGCCCTGACCACCCCGCTCACCGGCGGCGGCCTCTCCGACCCCGTGCACGGCTACCTCGCCCCCGTCATCGCCTACATGACGGCCGTCGGCATGGCCCGCAGACCCCGGTGGCGGGTCGCGCTGTGGATGGTCCTGCTGCTCGACGCCTTCGCGATGCTCGTCGGCGCCTACACGACCCCGTTCGCGATCGTGCTGACGGTCCTGATCGGCTGGTCGGTCGCCTACGGCACGCTCTACGCCGTCGGCTCGCCCAATGTGCGGCCCACCGGCCAGTCGCTGCTCGCGCGCCTGAGGCACGTCGGTTTCCGCCCGGTGTCCGCGATGCGCGCGGAGGACCACCTGGCGGAGGAGACCGCCGAGGACGACCCCGCCGGCTCCTCCCCGACCCCGAGCGGCCGGCACGCGGACATGCACGACCGCGGCCGGCGCTACTTCGTCACCCTGGAGGACGGCCCTCCGCTCGACGTGACCGTCGTCGACCGCGAGCAGCAGGCGCACGGCTACTTCTACCGGCTCTGGCGGCGGGTCACCCTGCGCAGCATCGGCACCAGCCGCAGCCTGCAGTCGCTGCGCCAGGCCCTCGAACAGGAGGCGCTGCTCGCCTACGCGGCCATCGCCGCCGGCGCGAACGCCCCCAAGCTGATCGCCACCTCGGAGCTCGGCCCCGACGCCGTCATGCTCGTCTACGAGCACATCGGCGGCCGCTCCCTGGACGAGCTGTCCGAGGACGAGCTGACCGACGACCTGATGCGCAGCGCCTGGCGCCAGGTGCGCGCCCTGCAGTCGCGGCGGATCGCGCACCGGCGGCTCACCGGGCACGCGATCCTGGTGGATCGTTCCGGCAGGGTCGTGCTCACCGACCTCAGCAGCGGGGAGATCGCCGCCGGCGACCTCGTCCTGCGGATGGACATCGCCCAGCTGCTCACCACGCTCGGGCTACGGGTCGGCGCCGAGCGCTCGGTCGCCGTCGCGGTCGAGGTGCTCGGCCCGGACAAGGTCGCCGAGTGCCTGCCGCTGCTGCAACCGGTGGCGCTCAGCCGCTCCACCCGGGCCACCCTCCGGCAGCTCGCCCGCGAGCGGGCCGCACGGGAGCGGGAGGCGGTCCTGGAGGCCGCGGCGGCCGCCCGGCAGGCGAAGTCCGCCGAGCAGGGCCCCGACGCGCCCGTGGCGGGGCGGAAGGTACAGCGGGCCGAGAAGCAGGCGGAGAAGCAGTCCATAGAGGACGCGTTGGAGCAGGCGCGTGAGGAGGACCTGCTGACGCAGATCCGCGCCCAGGTGCTCCTGATCCGCCCCCAGGCGCCGATCGAGCCGGTCCGGCTGGAACGCATCAGACCGCGCACCCTGGTCAGCCTGATCGCGGGATCGATCGCCCTGTACCTGCTGTTCGTCCAGATCAGCGGCGTGCCCAACTGGGACACCGTCGTGAACGAGGCGAGCTGGGGATGGGTCGCCGCAGCCCTCGCCTTCTCGGCGCTCAGCTACATCGCCGCGGCCATGAGCCTCCTCGGCTTCGTTCCCGAACGCGTCGGCTTCTGGCGCACGGTCGTGGCACAGGTCGCCGGGTCCTTCGTGAAGATCGTCGCGCCGGCCGCGGTCGGCGGTGTGGCCCTGAACACCCGCTTCCTGCAGCGCTCCGGCGTACGACCGGGCCTCGCCGTGGCGAGTGTCGGTGCGTCCCAGCTCTTCGGCCTCGCCTGCCACATCGCGCTGCTGCTGGGCTTCGGCTACATCACCGGCACCGAGAAGACACCGAGTTTCGGTTCGCCCTCCCGGACGGTCATCGCGGGTCTGCTCACCGTCGCCGTCCTCGTGCTGGTCGTCACCGCGATCCCTTTCCTCCGGAAGTTCGTCTCCACCCGCGTGCGTTCGCTGTTCGCGGGGGTGATCCCACGAATGCTCGACGTCCTGCAGCGCCCGCAGCGGGTACTCACCGGCATCAGCGGCATGCTGCTGCTGACGATCCTCTTCGTCCTGTGCCTCGACGCGTCGGTCCGCGCCTTCGCGGGGCCGAACGTGGACATCAGCTACGCGAGCATCGCGGTCGTCTTCCTGGCGGGCAACGCGCTGGGGTCCGCGGCCCCGACCCCGGGCGGTGTCGGCGCGGTCGAGACCGCGCTCTTCGCCGGTCTGGTGTTCATGGGCCTGCCCGCGGAGGTGGCCACCCCCGCGGTGCTCCTCTACCGCGTCATGACCCTCTGGCTCCCCGTCCTCCCCGGCTGGCTCTGCTTCAACTACCTCACCCGCAAGGGCGCCCTCTAGGGACGGCGCCCCCGTACCCCTGGATGCCCGACCGGCCGTGCGCACCGCCCCGGCCCGCCGCAGGATGGCTGACATGCCGAAGCCGTCGCACGTCAGAGCCCTCTCCGCCGCCCTGCTGCTCACCCTGCCCCTGACGGGCTGCGGCGGCGGGGACGACAAGGCCGGCGGCAGGGAGGACGACGGCGGAGACCGCCCGGCCGACCTCGCCGCCCAGCAACTGGCGTGGAACGACTGCGAGGCCCCGGACGCCGCCCAGGGCGGCGGCTCGCCCCCGCCCGCCCTTCCCGGCGGCCAGAAGTGGCAGTGCGCGACCCTGAAGGTCCCCCTGGACCACGACGAGCCTGACGGCGACCTCATCGACCTGGCGCTCATCCGCGCCAAGGCCTCCCGGGCCAGCGGCCGGATCGGCTCCCTCGTCTTCAACTTCGGCGGCCCGGGCGGCTCCGGCGTCGCCACCCTCCCCGCGTTCGCCGAGGACTACGCGAACCTCCGCAAGCGCTACGACCTGGTGAGCTTCGACCCGCGTGGAGTGGGCCGGAGCGACCCCGTCCTCTGCTTCGACGACGAGCAGCTGAACCGCGCCTCCCAGGAGGACGACGGCACGCCCGACGACCAGAAGGAGCGCGACGCCCTCCTCAAGGGCACGAAGGACTTCAACGCCGCCTGCGAGAAGAACTCCGGGACCGTCCTCCCGCACGTCGCCACCACCGACGCCGCCCGCGATATGGACCTGCTGCGCCGCAACCTCGGCGACGACAAGCTGTACTACTTCGGCGTCAGCTACGGCACCGAACTCGGCGGGGTCTACGCGCACCTGTTCCCCGGAAAAGTCGGCCGCGCGGTCTTCGACGCCGTCGTGGACCCCACCGAGGACCTCCTCCAGGGGACGCTCGGCCAGGCGAAGGGCTTCCAGCTCGCCCTGGACAACTACGCGCGCGACTGCGTCACCCAGGAGGACGACTGCCCGGTCGGCGACTCCGAGCAGGACGTCCAGCGCCGCATCACCGCCCTCCTCGACGACCTCGACGCGAAGCCGCTGCCCGGCTCCGGCGGCCGGGTGCTCACCCAGACCGCAGCCACCGGCGGCATCGCCCAGGCGCTGTACTCCAAGGACTTCTGGCCGTACCTCACGCAGGGCCTGGAGGAGGCCTACGACGGCCAGGGAACCACCCTGCTCGCGCTGGCCGACTCCCTGGACGGCCGCCGCCCCGACGGCGGCTACAGCAACCTCGCCGCCGCCAACACCGCGATCAACTGCGCCGACGACAAGGCCCGTCCCACCGTGGGGGACGTGGAGGAGAACCTGCCGGCGTTCCGCAAGGCCTCCCCCGTCTTCGGCGACTACCTCGCCTGGTCGCTGATCGGCTGCCAGGACTGGGCGGTGCCCGGGGCGGCCGACCGCCCCGACGTCAGCGCGCCGGGCGCGGCCCCGGTCCTCGTCGTCGGCAACACCGGCGACCCGGCCACCCCCTACGCGGGCGCGCGCCGGATGGCCGAGGCGCTCGGCGAGGACGTCGGCGTGCAGATCACCTACCGCGGCGAGGGCCACGGCGCCTACGCGTCGGGCAGTTCCTGCGTGGACGGCGCGGTGGAGGACTACCTGCTCGACGGGAAGGTCCCGAAGGCCGGCACCGTCTGCTCGTGAGCCGCCGGACGCGTGCCGGGCCGTCCGCAGGGCAGGGCACTACCATGGCCACACCCTTGGGGAGGATGCACGTATGTCCCGTGTGACACGCGCCGGAGCGCTGCTCGCCGCGTCGCTGCTGCTGACCGCCACCGCCTGCGACTCCGAGCCGTCCGAGGACTCCGGGCCGCGAGCGGGGTCCTCGGGGGCGACGGAGAAGTCCTCGGCCACCCCCGGCACCCCCCAGGGCGACGCGCTGCCCGAGGCGCTGACCGGACAGCGCGTCAAGTGGTCGTCGTGCGAGCCCCAGGGCTGGACGTGCGCCGACGTCACGGTGCCGGTCGACTACCGGAAGCCGGACGGCGAGACGATGAATATCGCGCTGATCCGCAAGGAGTCCGCAGCGAAGAAGCCGATCGGCTCGCTGCTGTTCAACTTCGGCGGCCCCGGCGGCTCCGGGGTCGAGATCCTCCCCCGGGCGGCCTCCCAGTACGGGAAGCTGGCGGAGCGCTACGACCTGGTGAGCTTCGACCCGCGCGGGGTGGCGAAGAGCGACGGGGTGCGCTGCCGGTCCGACGCCGAGATGGAGAAGGCGGCCTCGGTCGACCTGACCCCGGACACCCCGGCCGAGGAGAAGGCCTACTTCGCCGACGCCACCGCCTTCGGCAAGGGCTGCGAGAAGGGCGCCGGCACGCTCCTGCCGCACCTCACCACGACGAACACCGCCCGCGACATGGACCTGATCCGGCATCTGCTCGGCGACGAGAAGATGCACTACTTCGGGATGAGCTACGGCACCGAGCTGGGCGGCACCTACGCGCACCTCTTCCCGCAGAACGTCGGACGGATCACCCTGGACGCGGTCGTCGACCCGACCGCCGACACCTTCGACCACGCGCTCAACCAGACGCTCGGCTTCCAGCGGGCCCTGGACAACTACCTCAAGGCGAACGGCAAGGACCCGAAGAAGGGCACCCAGGAGATCGTCGACCTCCTGGAGCGCATCGACGAGAAGCCGCTGCGGACCACCGACGGCCGGCGGCTCAACGACTCGCTCGCCCTGACCGGGATCGTCCTGCCGCTCTACAGCCAGAGCAGCTGGCCCTCCCTCACCGCCGCCCTGCGGCAGGCGGAGGCCGGAGACGGCTCCGGCCTGATCCAGCTGGCCGACGCGTACAACGAGCGCGACTCGTCGGGGAAGTACAGCACCCAGTCGCACTCCCAGCGGGCGATCTCCTGCGCCGACGACAAGCAGCGCCCCACCCCCGAGGAGGCCGAGGCGCGGCTCGGGGAGTTCCGGAAGACGTCCCCGGTCTTCGGTGAGTTCCTGGGCTGGGACGTGGCCGGCTGGTGCGCCGACTGGCCGGTGGAGGGCGAGCACCAGGACGCCGACGTCTCCGCGGAGGGGTCCGCCCCGATCCTGGTCGTCGGCACCACCGGCGACCCGGCCACCCCCTACGAGGGCGCCCGGAAGATGGCCGACGAGCTCGGCAAGGGCGTCGGCGTGCTGCTCACCAACAAGGGCGAGGGGCACGGCGCGTACGGCAGCGCGACCTGTGCGACGGCGGCGATCGACGCGTACTTCCTGGACGGGAAGACGCCCGAGGACGGCACGACGTGCGAGTCGTGAGCACGCCGGGAACCGGCTGAGCCGGTTCCCGGGGAACGCGGAAGGGGCCGCCCCGCAGCGGGTCGGCCCCTTCGCCTACAAGAAGTTGCCCAGGTAACGCAGTGTCCTAGTACACCGGCTTCGACGGCTCGATCTGGTTGACCCACCCGATCACGCCGCCGCCCACGTGCACCGCGTCCGAGAAGCCCGCCGACTTGAGGACCGCGAGGACCTCGGCCGACCGGACACCCGTCTTGCAGTGCAGGACGATCTTGCGGTCCTGCGGCAGCGACTCCAGAGCGGTCCCCATGAGGAACTCGTTCTTGGGGATCAGCTTCGCGCCGGGGATCGAGACGATCTCGTACTCGTTCGGCTCGCGGACGTCGATGATCTCGATCTTCTCGTCGCCGTCGATCCACTCCTTGAGCTGCTTGGGAGTGATCGTCGAACCGGCGGCCGCCTCCTGGGCCTCCTCCGACACGACGCCGCAGAACGCCTCGTAGTCGATGAGCTCGGTGACGGTGGGGTTCTCGCCGCAGACCGCGCACTCGGGGTCCTTGCGGACCTTGACCTGGCGGTACTGCATCTCCAGGGCGTCG
Organism: Streptomyces sp. NPDC060194; assembly: GCF_042728285.1. Lineage (NCBI taxonomy): Bacteria > Bacillati > Actinomycetota > Actinomycetes > Kitasatosporales > Streptomycetaceae > Streptomyces > Streptomyces sp. NPDC060194. The sequence goes on from NZ_JBHWZH010000080.1 coordinate 17,881, forward strand.
TAGATCATCAGCCGGCCGACCAGCGGGTCGCCCACGCCGGCGAGCAGCTTGATGGCCTCGGTGACCTGGATGGAGCCGATGGACGCGCACAGCACGCCAAGGACCCCGCCCTCGGCGCAGGAGGGGACCATGCCCGGCGGCGGCGGCTCGGGGTACAGGCAGCGGTAGCAGGGGCCGTGCTCGGACCAGAAGACGGACGCCTGGCCGTCGAACCGGTAGATCGAGCCCCAGACGTACGGCTTGTTCAGCAGCACGCACGCGTCGTTGACCAGGTAGCGGGTCGCGAAGTTGTCGGTGCCGTCGACGATCAGGTCGTACTGGGAGAAGATCTCCATGACGTTCTCCGCCTCGAGGCGCTCCTCGTGGAGAACGACGTTCACGTACGGGTTGATGCCGAGGACCGAGTCCTTCGCGGACTCGGCCTTCGAACGCCCGATGTCGGACTGGCTGTGGATGATCTGCCGCTGGAGGTTCGACTCGTCGACCTCGTCGAACTCCACGATGCCCAGGGTGCCGACGCCGGCGGCGGCGAGGTACATCAGGGCGGGCGAACCGAGGCCGCCCGCGCCGACGGCGAGCACGCGCGCGTTCTTCAGCCGCTTCTGCCCGTCCATCCCGACGTCCGGGATGATCAGGTGGCGGGAGTACCGGCGGACCTCGTCGACGGTGAGCTCAGCGGCTGGCTCTACCAGGGGTGGCAGCGACACGGGGACTCCGTAGATCGTGAGTGTCTTGGTACGGTCGTTCTACCCGTAACACTGCCACGCCCCTTCTCATTCCGAGACGGCCGGTCCGATACGCGAGACGATTTCGTCCCAGTAGCCGGGCAGCGTCCCATAGGGGTTCACCAGCCCGTGCGCGGAGCGGTCCGCGTGGTCGGTGAGGAACACCGTCCCCGCCCCCTGCCAGCGGGCCACCCGCAGCGCCTCGTCGAGGTGCGGCCGGGGCACCCCGTGGACCAGGTGGCAGAACCGCTCCGGCGGGTGGTCCGCCGTCCACTCCGCCACCTGCGACCACCGGTACTGCGCCCAGGGGCCGTCGAACGTCACCAGCTGGTCGGCGAGTTCGGCATAGTCGGCGTGCGGCTGGGTGCCGTGGGCGAGGACGAGGCGGGTGCGCTCGCGCAGCGTGCCGAGCGCGGTGGTGGCGGTTCGGACGCCGGGCAGCGACTCGCGGCCGATGGGCGCCCGGTCCAGGTAGAAGCCGTCGACCCGGTACCACTCCAGGTAGCGGGCCGCCTCCGTGATCAGCTCGCCGAGCGGCCGGGACCCGTAGACCAGGTCCAGGTGTCCGAGCACCCGGCGGCCGGCGTCGCGCAGCCGGGCGGCCGCCGCCAGGCACTGCGGGTCGGGGCGCACCCCGGGCCCGTCGGCGACGTTGAGGACCGCCCAGTCCAGCGGGGTGGCGGGGCGGCCGAGCTCGGCCCACTCGGCCGGGGCGAGCAGCGGGTGCGCGTAGCCGGGGGCGCCGATCAGGAGCCGGCCCTCCTCGGCGACCCGCTGCACGGCCTGCTGGCGCTTCCACCGGGTCAGATGCGGCATGCCGCCTCCATCCAGATGTCCGCGAGGGACTCCTCCAGGCCGATCCGCGGCCGCCAGCCGAGCCGGTCCCTCGCGGTGCGCACGTCGGCCTGCTGCCAGATCCCGCACCCGTCGGGGTACGGCGGCGGGTTGGCGGGACCCTGCGGGCCGCCGCCGGCGAGGTGGTCCACGAGGCCGTTCTCGGTGCGCGGGCTGCCGATCAGCGGCCGGCCCGAGGGGCCGGTCGGCGGGGCGTCCAGCTCGTGCAGGTTGCCGGTGAAGCCCGCCACCCGGGCGAGCACGGCCGCCGCGTCGCGCAGCTTGACCGCACGGCCGGTGCCGATGTTGACCACGCCCTGCGCGGCGGACAGCGAGGCCGCGTGCACCGCGCGGGCCACGTCCCGCACGTCGACGAAGTCGCGCTGCACGGCGAGCCCGCTGAGCTTGAGCTCGCCGTCGCCGGACTGCATCGCGCGCCGCATCGCCTCCGCGAGCCGGCCCAGCGGCGAGCCGGCGGGCGTGCCGGGGCCGACGGGCGAGAACACCCGCAGCACGATCGCGTCCAGGTCGGACCCGAGGACGAGTTCGGTCGCGGCGAGCTTGCTGACGCCGTACGGGCCGCCGGGGCGCGGGATCGCGTCCTCGGCGGTGGACGAGCCGGGCTGCGAGGGCCCGTACTCGGCCGCGCAGCCGATCTGGACGAGCCGCGCGCTGCACGCGCTGCGGCGCATCGCCTCGCAGACGGTGGCGGTGGCGACGGTGTTGTGCCGCACCAGGTCCCGGGCCGCGGCCCGGGTGGCGCCGGCGCAGTTGACGACGACCCCGGGGTGCACCGCGTCCATGAAGCGGGTGAGCGCTCCGGGGCTGCCGGAGGCGAGGTCGAAGCGCACGTCGGCGTCGTCGCCGCGGCCGAGGGCGGTGAGCTGCACCGCCGGGTCGGCGAGCAGACGATCGGCCACGTAGCGGCCGAGGTATCCGTTGGCGCCGAGCAGCAGAACCCTCATCGGGCGCCCCCTCGACAGGTGGGGGTGGTCATCGTGCGGTCTCCTTGGAGGTGTCAGGGGTGCGAGGGGCCCGCGGCGTCGGCTCCGCGGGAGTGTGCGGAGGCCCGGGAGAGCACCCGGCCCGCGTGGACGAGCAGCCCCAGGGCTGCGACGCCGCAGGCGAGCGCGGGGACGACTCCCGTGCCCCAGTGCGAGACGGCGGCCTCGACGGGCCGCGCGAGGGGTGCACAGCCGGGCAGCCGGGCGGCGAACACCGCGCACAGGGCGAGGAGTTCGGTGCCGGCGGCGACGGTGAGGCCGTACACGGCGGCGGTGACCGAGCCGTGCGCGGCGAGCAGGCGCGCGAGGTAGAGCAGCGCGCCGAGGGCCACGACGGGTCCGGTGTGCGCGACGGGCCAGAGCAGCGCGGTCAGCGCGGCGACCTGGAGCAGGAACGTGCCCACCAGGAGCGGCCGTACGGCGAGGCCGAAGTCGGTGAGGCCGCGGCTGACGGCGAGCCGGCGGCGGGCCCGGGCGCGCCAGAGGTGGGCGCACCACAGCGCGGGCGCGATCCCGATCGCGAGCCCGAGGAGGGGACCGGTGTCGACCGTCCACATGCCGGACATGTCGTCGGACAGCCCGGCGGCGAGCAGTCCGTCGCCGAGGACGGCGTAGCCGAGCAGCCAGAGGATCGGGAAGCCGGTGCCGGTCGCGTCGGCGGCGTGCAGCGGCCCCTCGCGCACCACGGCGTGCAGGGCGGCCAGCAGGCACGCGAGGCCCAGGGCGAGGAGCGCGAGTTCGAGGTTGCCGTCGGTGTGCCGCACGCCGAGCAGGGCGAGGGCGGTGACGGCCCCGGGGGTCATCGCGCGGACGGCCCACCAGGCCGCACGGGCGTCGCGGGGCCGTACGGCGTCGGCCGCGGGCGCGGCGGCCGGGAGGTTCCCGTCCGGCCGGGGCACGCGCGCGTACAGCTCCTCGGCGAGCGAGAAGACGTCCCGGTGCCGGAACCGGGCGGCGGCACTGCGGTCGGTCACGCCGTGCGCCTCCAGGCCGGCGGCGATCTCCAGGGGGTCCACGGCCCGCTCGCACAGCGTGCGGTGGCGGTCCAGGAGGGCCTTGACGGGGTCGGCGTGCGGGGCGGTCGCGGTCATGAGTACACCTCGGGGAAGCTGAGTGAGCCGCCCGGCGTGCGGGCCGTCGCCCACTCGCCGCCGGGGGCGACCCGGATCTCGGCCGGGTCGGCGAAGGGCGTGCCGTCGCCGCGCCGCACGGGCGCGTGGGCGACGAGCTGGAGGTAGATCGCGCGGAACGCGGCGACGTTCTGCTCGACGGTGAACATCTCGAGCGCCCGCGCCCGGCCGGCCGCGCCGAGGCGCTCGCGCCGGACGGGGTCGGCGAACAGCTCCAGGCAGGCGTCCGCGAGCGCCCGCGGCTCCCGGGGCTGCACGACGAGCCCGGTCCCGCCGACGACCTCCACCACGGCGCCCACGTCGGTGGCGACGGTGGCGAGCCCGCAGAACATCGCCTCGACGAGGCTGACGGGGAACCCCTCGACGACGCTGGAGAGCACGGCGATCCGGCCGGCCGCGTAGGCGTCGACCACGTCGGGGAGCTCGGCGGAGCCGATCTCGGCGAAGCGGACGGGCGGGGCGGGGGCGTCCTCGGCAGCACCCTCCGGCGCCGCGAACAACCGCTCCGCGAGCGACCGGCAGTGGGCGAGGTACGCGGCCGTCTCGGGCCCCTCCCCCGGCCTGCTGTGCGCGACGAGCAGCCGCGCGGACGGCCGCGCCCTGCGCACCTGCACGAACGCGTGCAGCAGCCCGATCAGGTCCTTGCCCGGCTCGAGCCGGCCGACCCACACGAGCGTGTCGGACGGGCCCCCGCCGCCGTCGCCCCGGCCGTCCGCGCGCCCGACGACGGGGGCGAAGCGCTCGGGGTCCATGCCCGGGTACACCGTGCGCAGCTTGCGCCGGTCGGCCCCGCACCGCTCCTGCCAGCGGCGGGCGTGCGCGTTCCCGGGGGTCACCACGGCGGCGCCGCGGTACGTCTCGGCGGCCAGCCTGCCGTGCAGGGCACCGGCCAACGCCCTTACGGCGGGGCGCTGTTCGACGCCTCGCAGGTAGTGCGCCCGCAGCCGCACGCCGTACTCGGTGACGACGAGCGGCACCCCGAAGAAGCGCTGCGCGAGCAGGCCGGGCAGCGCGGCGCCGCCTCCGGAGGCGGCGTGGCAGACGTCGACCGCGCCGAGGGTCTGCTCCTCGTACCAGTCGAACGACAGGGGCCGCAGGGCCCGTTCGACGAGGGTGGCGGACTCCAGGAGGTCGGCCACCTGCGCGGTGTGCAGCGCGGGGTGGGCGCCGGGGGTGCGGCAGGCAGACTCCAGGAGGCGCACCGCGGCCTCGGACCGCAGGGCGGCGGTCGCCGGGCCCTGCTCGCGCGCGAGGTCGGCGATCCCGTACAGGCCGGCGGCGAAACGGTCCTCCCCGGCGGCGCCGTCGGCGCAGACGCCGTGCACGAGGTCCGCGAAGTGGTCCTGGAAGCGGCGGCGGTCGCGGCGGCCGTAGCGCGGCACGGACAGGGTGTCGGGCTCGCTCCACAGGCCGGCGGTCAGCACCCGCCGCACCTGGGGCGGCAGCGCGACCCAGCCGCGCTCCTCCTGCCGGGCGTTGCGGCTCAGCGCGTAGACGTCGAACTCGTGGTGCGCGAGTCCGCGCACCAGCCGGTCGCACCACAGCCTCGCGTCACCGTCCACATACGGATAACCACCCTCCGTAAGCAACCCGATCCGCATGAGTGCACCCCCGATCTGCCGTGTGGGGGGCCGCCGTTGACAGTGGAAGAGAGGGCGGCGGCCCGCAGCGGAACGACCGTATGCGGACGGGCCGGTGGTGCGACGGACGGTTGTCCATCGCACCACCGGAAGGGGTGAACACGCGTGACTTATCCGACTGAACGGCGTTCAGCCGGTAGGGAAAGTGCTAGGCCGCGAGGACGCTGCGACGTGCCCGCGCGAAGCCCGCGCGGAGCCCGCCGGGGTCAGTCGCGGGAGCGGCCGGGGAACGGCCAGGGGTTGGCCTTGCAGCGGATCCCGTCGTGCTCCAGGAACTTCGTCTGCTGCTGCATGACCGGGGCGAGCGCCCCGTCCACCGAGCAGCTGACGTGCCCGAACCCGAGCCGGTGCCCGACCTCGTGGTTGATGAGCATCTGCCGGTAGGGGTGGATGGCGTCGCCGTAGGTCTTCGAACCCCGCGCCCAGCGGTAGGCGTTGATGACGACCCGCTCGGTCGACGCGGAGTCGCAGCTCACGTTGTCGATCGTCGTGTCGAGCCCCGACTTCGCGCACAGCTCGCCGGTGGTGCCGGGGCTGGCCAGCGTGATGACGAAGTCGGACTGACCCGACGGCACGCGCTGGAAGGTGCGTTCGTCGTTGTGCGCCCAACTCCGCTTGTCGTTGAGGGTCTTCTGGACGGCGGTCGCGAACAGCTCGCCGTCCAGGTCGAGTCCCTTCTCGACGTCGACGCGGTAGGTGACCAGCTTGCCGCGCCCCGGGGCCCGGTCGAGCCCGCGGACGGCCTTGAACTCGCCCGAGGCGCGCAGGTCGGCGTCCAGCGGGTACTTCCGGCCCATCAGCTCGTCGTACGTCGGCACGGGCGCGGACTTCAGGTCCGCGTTCGGCTCGACGCCGTTCCCGGACGACGGCCCCGGGCGCTCCTCCGACCGCGAGGCGGGGTCGTCGAGGACGCCCCGCCGCACCGCGTCACCGGTGCCCGCGCCTTGGTCGGCGCGGCCGCCCTCGTCGCGCACCTGGCCGGAGACGAGCACGGCGAGCAGCGCGGTCACGAGCGCGGCGGCGGCCCCGACGAACAGCGAGCCCTTGCCGATACGGGCCCGGGCCGGCCGGTCCTCGGCGTCGTCCACGGTCCTGACCAGCGGCACCTCGACGCGGGGCGGCGGGACGGGGGCCTGCCGCCCGGTACGCGGGGCGTCGTCGTCGAAGGCGTCGAGGTACTCCTGCCGGACGCCGTCGTCGAAGGCGGCGGCATACTCCCGCCGGACGGCCTCCTGCCGCGCCGCCTCCTGCCGGTCGTCCCCGGCCCCGGCCGGGAGGCCGTGCGGGGGTGTGCCGGCGTCGTCGGCCGCCGGGCGCATGCGGGGGAACCCGTGCGCGGCGGTGCCGTCGAGCAGCCCGGTGACCCCGTTCGCCGGGGAGCCGGGGTGCGCGGGCCGCGCGGCGGCCGGTCCCGGCTCCTGGGCGCGGCGGCGCCGGCCGGTGCCGCCGCGGGCGGCGTCCTGGGCGTCGGCGCCCGGCCCGCGCACCGGACCGGGGGCGCCGGTCCCCTCCGCGGCGGGCTCCCGACGACTGTGGCGTCCCACTGGTGTCCCTCAGCTCCTGGTGCTGTCGTCGGTACCCGGACGTACGAGGCCACTGCCGCCGCGGCCGCTGCCGCTGTCGGCGAGCAGTTCCCGGAACGCCGTTCCCACGGCCTCCGGGTACTCCATCATCGCGACGTGCCCGGCGTCGGGCAGCGTCAGCAGGCGGGCGTCCCGGAAGGCGGCCGCCGCACGGCGGGCCATCCGGTACGAGACCAGCCGGTCGCGTGATCCGTACACCAGCAGCGTAGGGGCGAGGACGCGCTCCGCCTGACGCCACAGGCCGTGCTGGCCGCCCAGGGTGTAGGCGTCGACGACGCCCCGCGCGGAGCGGGTCATCGCCTCCCAGAAGTGCGGCAGCGCGAGCCGCCGCTCCATCTCCTCCACGGCGTGGCGCAGCGTCTCCTCGGAGACGCGGTTCGGGTCTCCGTAGATGACCGCCGTGACGCCGCGGGTGCGCTGCTCGGCCGTCCAGTCGCGGGACAGCCGCGCGAACAGCCGGGCGACGCCCGGGATGGCGATCAGCCCGGTGGGCACGGCGGAGCGCTGCACGCGCCACTCCGGGAGCGCCGGCGAGACGAGCGTGAGCGTGCGGACGAGGTCGGGCCGTACGGCCGCCACACGCGTGGAGACGGCGCCGCCCAGGGAGTTGCCGATCAGGTGGACGGGGCCGCGCCCGCGCGCCTCGATGCACCGGATGACCGCGCGGGCGTGGCCCGTCACGGAGTAGTCGCGGTCCTCGGGCGGCGGCGAGTCGCCGAAACCGGGCAGGTCCAGGGCCTCGCAGTCCACCACGTCCTCGACGAGGGGCATCAGCGCCGACCAGTTCTGCGACGAGGCCCCGAGGCCGTGCACGAAGAGCGCGGGTTCCAGGCCCTCCCGGGTCGACGGCCGGCTGCGGACCCGCAGCGTGAGCCCGGGGAGCCGCAGGGTGCCCAGCTCCTCCCCCTCCGCGACGCGCACCGGCACCACCGGAACCTGCGGGAGTGGGGCGGCGGCTACGTCGAGGACGTCCGGCGGCTCGGTCGAGGACATGCGGGCAATGTTACGAGACCATCACACCGTGGTTCATGTGTTCGCCGTCACAGGTTTCCCGCGTTCGTCGCGCGCGTGAGGGGGGACCCGTTCGAGGAGTGGCCGTCGGGGTGATCGCGTGGCGGTCCCCCGGAGGGGCTCCTAGGCTCGGGTGTGAGAGCCGCCACTGCCGGAAAGGCGAGCCCCATGGCAATCGATCCCACGGACCCGCAGACCTTCGACGAGGACGCCCCCGGGGAGGACGGCACGACCGGGCCGGCCGGCGGCCTGGAGACCCCGGAGGCCGACTCCGCCGAGCAGCGCACCGACCTCGCCCCGCAGCGCGACAGCCCCTCGCACTCCGATCCGGCCACCGCCGACGAGGCCGACGCGGTGGAGCAGGGCCGGGTGGTGCCCCTGGACGAGGACGACTACCGCCCATAAGCGCTGCTTTGCCCGCCGGGCGGGCGTCCGGTCCTCGAAATTCTCCGTCCGCACGGCGCACAGCGGGGTTACCCAAAAGTACGATGGCGGCGCGTTCCGGGTCCCCGGACCGCACGCACAGGAGCGACTGTGCCGGTACCGAAAGATGTGGGAGGCGGCGTGAGCGCCACGGAGCAGACGGAGGCGGTGCGCCCCAAGGGCACCCGGCTGCCGCGCCGAGCCCGGAGGAACCAGCTGCTCGGAGCGGCGCAAGAGGTCTTCGTCGCGCAGGGCTACCACGCCGCGGCGATGGACGACATCGCCGAGCGCGCCGGTGTCAGCAAGCCGGTCCTCTACCAGCACTTCCCCGGCAAGCTGGAGCTGTACCTCGCCCTCCTGGACCAGCACTGCGAGTCCCTGCTCCACTCGGTGCGCACCGCGCTCGCCTCCACCTCGGACAACAAGCAGCGCGTCGCCGCGACCATGGACGCCTACTTCGCCTACGTCGAGGACGAGGGCGGCGCGTTCCGCCTCGTCTTCGAGTCGGACCTGACCAACGAGCCCGCCGTGCGCGAGCGGGTGGACCGGGTGGCGCTGCAGTGCGCCGAGGCGATCTGCGAAGTGATCGCGGAGGACACCGGCCTCCCGCGCGACGAGTCGATGCTCCTTGCGGTGGGCCTGGGAGCCGTCTCCCAGGTGGTGGCCCGCTACTGGGTCGCCGACGGCCGCAAGGTCGACCGCGAGCGCGCCCTCGGCCTGCTCACCTCGCTGACCTGGCGCGGCATCGCCGGATTCCCCCTGCACGGCTCCGAGCAGGACGCCGGCGACGCCTGAGCGCCGCCCGGCCGCATCCTGATCGACACCGCCCCGCGCGGGCGCCGGCCGTGTTCGCTGCCAGCGTGCGGCCGTGCGGACTGATCGCCGCCCGTGCCGGGCTAGTGTGGTCGCGTAGGGCGCGGCACCCGCGCACTGGGCTCACCGTCGGAGGGACAAAGCCGTGGAGATCAAGATCGGCGTGCAGCACGCACCCCGCGAGATCGTGCTGGAGAGCGGGCAGTCCGCCGAAGAGGTCGAGAAGGTCGTCGGCGCGGCGCTGGCGGGCAAGGCGCCGCTGCTCTCGCTGACCGACGAGCACGGCCGCAAGGTCCTCGTGCCGTCCGACCGGCTCGCCTACGTCGAGATCGGCGAGGCCGCGGTCCGCAAGGTGGGCTTCACGACGCTCTGAGGCGGGACCGGCGCCGGGCCCTTCCCGGGCGCCGGAACGTGAAGAAGGCCGGGAGGGCCGGTGCCGGGGCGATGTCCCGGCAC
>NZ_JBHWZH010000081.1:0-27327 GCF_042728285.1 Streptomyces sp. NPDC060194
CCCACAGCACCTCAGACACTAGGCAATGCTGACCTCAGCCCGAACACAAACGCACCCGGATTTCCTTGACCAAACCCATAGGGGCACCCCCCCCGTGTCGTGCCGCGCGTCAGCGCGCCGCCGGACCCGCGTCGTCCGCCGCGGCCAGCTCCGAGATGAACCGGTGGCACTGCTCGGCCCGCTCGGAGTCCTGCGCCATCACGTCGCGGAAGAACTGGGCGATCTCCTTCTTCCCCGCGTTGTCCGCGTCACGCACGTACTGGCCGTAGTCGTGCCCGGCCTTCAGGGCGTGGTACTGGACCGACACCAGGTCGTAGGTGATGTCCTTGAAACCGGTCTCGCCGGTGGCCATGCGGATCGTCCCCTCTCTCTGTGGTGTGCTGCTCCGCCTGAGTACCCCTCACCCCGCCCTCAAACGGCCCGGACCACCGGGAAGCGCTCCCAGACGCGGTGCGCGGCCATCAGCCCGGTGAGTCCGGCGAGTGCGCCCGTGCCGTCGCCGGCGTCGACGACGCCCGGGGCGTCGACCGGGACGCCCGCCGCGGAGAGCACCCCGCGCGCACCTGCCCACCCGGCGATCGCCTTGCCGTGGCGGAAGGCCTCCGACAGCAGGAGCAGCAGCCGCGGGTCGGTCGCGGCGGGCCACTCCGCCGCGCTCTCGGCGGCCTCGCCGGCCTTCGCGTCGCGGGCCCCGAACGCGTCCGCGCCCGCGCCGGGCGCACCCGCGAGGAGCAGCGCGTCGAACTCGACGGACCGGGCGGTCGCGAACGTCCGCTGGACGGTGACGGGTTCGCCGCCGGAGTCCAGCTTGCCGCCCGCGGGGGCGACGACGAGCGGGACCATCCCGGCCGCGGTGATCTCCCGCTGCACGGCCCGCACCCCGTCGAGGTCGCAGCCGTCGTCGGCGACGATCCCGATGATCCGGCCGTCCGGCGGCCAGGTCTCGCCGAGCTGGGAGAGCGCCGGGCTCGGGTCGGGGTCGACCAGCTTGACGGTGGCGGCGGGCGCGGGCAGGCCGAGGCCCGCCGCGACCTGCTCGCAGAGGAACGGGTCGATGTTGGCGAGCACCTGCAGCGCCCGCTCCTTGACCGGCTGCTCGTAGCACTTGCCCAGCTCGAAGGTGTACGCGGCGATGATGTGCTCGCGCTCGACGTCGCTCATGCTGAGCCAGAACAGCCGCGGCTGGCTGAAGTGGTCGTCGTACGAGGCGGGCGCCTGACGGACCTTGCGGCTCTCGGGGACGACCGTGGGCCGCTCGACGAACGCGCCCATGTCCTCGCCGGCGAGGAACGGGCAGCCGCCGTCGAGGGAGTTGGGCCGGTAGGGGGCCGCGCCGCGGTGCACGGCCGTCTGGTGCATGCCGTCGCGCTGCATGTCGTTGACGGGGACGTGCGGGCGGTTGATCGGCAGCTGGGTGAAGTTGGGGCCGCCGAGCCGGCTGATCTGCGTGTCCAGGTAGGAGTGCAGGCGGCCGGCGACCAGCGGGTCGTCGGTGACGTCGACGCCGGGCACGAGGTTGCCGATGTGGAAGGCGACCTGCTCGGTCTCGGCGAAGTAGTTCGACGGGTTCGCGTTGAGCGTCAGCAGGCCCACCGGCTGCACCGGGGCCAGCTCCTCGGGCACGATCTTCGTGGAGTCGAGCAGGTCGATGCCCTCGAAGGTCTGCTCGGGGGTGTCGGGGAAGACCTGGACGCCCAGCTCCCACTGCGGGAACGCCCCCGCCTCGATCGCGTCGGCGAGGTCGCGGCGGTGGAAGTCGGGGTCGACGCCCCCGGCGATCTGCGCCTCCTCCCACACCAGGGAGTGCACGCCCAGCTTCGGCTTCCAGTGGAACTTCACCAGCGACGTCGAGCCGTCGGCGGCGACGAGGCGGAAGGTGTGGACGCCGAAGCCCTCCATCATCCGGTAGGAGCGCGGGATGCCCCGGTCGGACATGTTCCACAGCGTGTGGTGGGTGGCCTCGGTGTGCAGGGTGACGAAGTCCCAGAACGTGTCGTGCGCGCTCTGCGCCTGCGGGATCTCCCGGTCGGGGTGCGGCTTGGCGGCGTGGATGACGTCGGGGAACTTGATCGCGTCCTGGATGAAGAAGACCGGGATGTTGTTCCCGACGAGGTCGAAGGTGCCCTCCTCGGTGTAGAACTTCGTCGCGAAGCCGCGGGTGTCGCGCACGGTGTCGGCCGATCCGCGCGAGCCGAGCACAGTCGAGAAGCGCACGAAGACCGGGGTCTCGGCGCCCTCGGCGAGGAACGCGGCCTTCGTGAGCGAGGCGGCGTTCCCGTAGCCCTGGAAGACCCCGTGCGCCGCCGCGCCGCGGGCGTGGACGACGCGCTCGGGGATGCGCTCGTGGTCGAAGTGCGTGATCTTCTCCCGCAGGTGGTGGTCCTGGAGCAGGACCGGGCCGCGCGGGCCCGCCTTGAGGGAGTGGTCGGTGTCGTACAGGCGCACGCCCTGGGCGGTGGTCAGGTAGGCCCCGCCCTGGGCCATGTCGGCGCGGTCAGCGCCGGTGTCCTGGCCGGTGGGACTGACGGTGGCCGGCCCGCTCTGGTCGGGCTTGGGCGGCAGCGGCTCGCGCGGGGTGGTGGGCTCGGCGACCGGCGGGGTCCGGGAACCCGGCTTGCCGGGGACGCCGCCCGCCGGCCCGTGGTCGGGGGTGAGGGCGTCGACGGCCTTGTTCGCGAGATCCTTCAGCGGGTTGCCGCCGGACGGCTCGGACGGTGCGGGGTGCCTCTTCTGGGTCATGCGTGACTCCCTGTGGGCTGCGAGACGTACGGAGGTACGGGTCGGGCGTCGGACCGGACGGTTCCGGGCGGAACGGCGACGGTCGGCGGTGGCGGGCGCGGTCGCGGACCCGGGGGCCGCAGGGGGTGGGCCGGAGGGCTCCCGCGGCCCGGTCGGATCCGGCGGCGCCGGCTGTCGGCGCCGCCGAGGGTCCCGGCCCGCCGTGGACCTCGCTGTGTGCCCCGGGCCCCCCGGCTCACACCTCCCGGCGCGTCCGGATTCCCGCCGCCGGTGCGCGGAGCGGCCTCCGAGCCGCCGATGAGCCGGCACGGGGTTCCGTGCCGGGCCAGGACCGTCGTTCCGGACGCGCCCGAAGACCTGCACCGCGACGCCGCCGGCAGGTGAGGCCACCGTCCGGTGCATAGGGGCGGCCATCAGGGTTACCCGGCCGCGCAGGGCGGACCGGTAGCGCCCACCCCTTGGGGGCCGGCCCGCCCCAGGCCCTCCCGGTTCGGGATCAGAGCCGGGAGGGCCGCCCTCTGCTCGCGGGGCCGGGCGGGCGGTCGGTCGTCGGGGCCGGGCTCCCGGAACGCCGTCCGGAACACCTCCGGTCCACCGCCGGAAAACCCCGCAGGACCCGTGAGTGAGGCTCCGCGAGAGGGGTACCGGTGCCTCCCGGTCCGAACCAGTGGCCGTTCTCCCCTCCGTCCAGGCCGCAAGGACCGCGCCATGATCCTCCTTCCCGCACTCCGCCAACGCCTCCATCGGGCCGTCGTCGCACTCGGCCGCCGGGAGACGTCGTCGCGCGTCCCGCACACCTGCCTCCCGCACCGGACCCCGGACGCGGCCCCCATGCCGGTCAGTTCGCTGCCCGTGCGGCTCCACTGCGAGCACGGGAGCCCGGTGCCGCTGCTGATGGCGCTCCGCTACGACCGGCACGACCCGTTCGCCGTCCTCCTCGCCTTCCACGGCCCCGGCGGGTGGAGCGCGCAGTGGCGGCTGCCCCGCGACCTGCTGATGACCGGCTCCGAGACGGACGGGGTGCACGGCGACGTGCAGGTGTGGCCCTCCCTGGACGGGGTCGGCCAGGAAATCCTGCTGATGCGGCTGGGGACCGACGAGGACAACGCCCTGATCGAGGTGCGGCGGGGCCCCCTGCGGCACTGGCTCGCCCACACCTACACGGCCGTCCCCGCCGGATCGGAGATGGCGGGGGTGGACTGGTCGGAGGAGATGCGGCAACTGGCCCGCGGCCTCTGACCCCCGACCGCGCACCCCGCGACGAGGGGAGCACCGCCGTGCACGACGACACCCCTTCCCAGGCCGAGGGCGAACGCCCCGAGGACGCCCCGCCGGAGCAGGCCGACCGGCCCGAGGGCGACACCCGCCTCCCCACCCCCTCGCAGGCCGAGGGCGAACGCGACCCCGACGACGAGGAGCCCGGCCGCGACGGCTGACGCCTCCGGCACCCGCAGCGGGGCCCACGGCCGTTTCCGACCCCGTCGATTGGTTACCCAGGGCCCCATGACCGACGAACCGGAACACGACACCCCCACGACCGACACCGATCCGCCCGGACGGTGGCGGGCCCCGCGCCCGCTGCCGTCCGCCGCGGGCCCCGGCCGCGTCCTGCGCGGCATGGACCGGCTCGAACGCGCGGCGGCGCTCGACGCCGTCGCCGACCGGGTCCGGGACGCGGTGCGCGCGGTCCCCCTCGGCCGCGGCCGGGACCTGCTGCACGGGCGGTGGCTCGGACATCCGGTGCACCCGCTGATGGTGCAGGTGCCGATCGGCGCCTGGTTCTCCGCCGCCCTGCTCGACGGCCTGCCGGGCCGCAGCAGGTCCGCGGACCTGCTGGTCGGCGTGGGCGTCGCCGCCGCGCTGCCGGCGGCCGCGGCCGGGTGGGCGGACTGGGCGGAGCTGCAGCGCCGTCAGCTGCGGGTGGGCCTCGTCCACGCCGCCGCGAACGCCACCGGCGTCACCCTGTACGCCGCCTCGCTCGCGGCGCGCACCCGCGGGCGGACCACCCTCGGCAAGGCGCTGGGGTTCGCCGGTCTGACCGCCGTCTCGGCGGGCGGCGCGATCGGCGGCCACCTGGCCTACCGCCAGGCCTCCGGCGCCAACCACGCCGCCGCGGTGCCCGACCTGGTCGGCACCGCGTGGCACCGGCTGGGCGACCTCGCCGACCTCCCCGTCGGCAAGCCGACCCGGCGGCACGTCGACGACGTGCCCGTGCTCGTCGTGCGGGACGCCGAGGACCGCGTGCGGGTCATCGCCGACACGTGCAGCCACCAGGGCGGCCCGCTCTCCGAGGGCGGGCTCGAGGACGGCTGCGTGCGCTGCCCCTGGCACGGCAGCCTCTTCCGCCTCGACGACGGTTTCAACGTCCGCGGCCCGGCGACGGCCCCGCAGCCCGCCTTCGACGTCCGCACCACCGACTCCGGCGGCGTCGAGGTCCGGTTGGGCGACCCCGGCCCCGTGGCCCCCGCGACGCCCGAGGGGAGCGAAGGATGATCGACGAGCACCTCGTCCGCGACCTGCTGGACGAGCGGGAGGACGACGCCTCCCTCGTCCTGCTCGCGGGCGACGCCCAGGTCGTCGACCGGACGGCCCTCGACAGCGACGCCTTCCGCGGCGCGGCCGTGCTGGTGACCCGCCGCGACCTCGTCGAACGGCTCGGCACCACGACCCCCACCCCCGACGAGCTCACCCGCCTCGTGGCGGCCCTCCGCGACACGATCGGCAAGCTCGGCGCCTGAGCGGCCGGGCGGTGAGGCGGGCGGCCGTCGGGCCTCCCCACCCCTGCCGTCAGGCCTCGGTCAGGGCGGCCGGGAGCCGGGCCTCCAGGTCGGCGAGGCGGGCGGGGTCGGCGGCGAGGGCCGTGTAGCGCCGGCCGGTGCCGTCGACGAGGGCGTCGGTGTACAGGACGACGCCCTCCGCGCCGCCGGGGCGGACGTCGAGGCCCGCGTCGACGAGGCCGCGGACCGCCGCCGCGAAGGGCAGCGGGCGGGGGACGTGGACGGTGCCGGTGGACCAGGCGGGGGCGGGGCGGTCCTCGGGCGGCCGGCCGTCGGGGGCGGTAAGCCGGGTGACCAGGGCGTGGGCGGTGGAGGTCGCGGTGCGGCGGACGTTGCTCTCCAGGGCGTACAGGGCGCCGTCGTCGGTGTGCAGCGCGTCCAGGCTGTACGGGCCGCGGTAGCCGTGCGCGGCGAGGTGGCGTCCCAACGCCCTTGTCCAGCGGGCCAGTTCGGCCGCGGCGAGGGCGGGGAGGCCGGCCGGTGAGCGGTAGCCGGCGTAGGATCCGCCGACCATGCGCATCTCGCCGTCGAAGGCCACGCCGACCTCGTCCTTCGGCGAGACGTACCCCTGGGCGCTGACCGCGCGCCCGTGCGCGATGTGCCGCTCGACGACCCAGCGGCTGTCCGGCGGCGGCAACTGCCCTGCGAGGTCGTCGCCTTGCGCCAGGAAGCGCAGGCCGTGACCGCCGGCCGAGCGGTCGGGCTTGAGCACCACGCGCCCGTGCACGTCGAGCATGTCCCGGAGCACGTCCGGGAGTTGCGCGCCGTCGCATGTGCGTCCCGGCGCGAGCCGCATGCCGAGGGACTCCGCGGCGTGCCGGAACGCGGACTTGGTGTTGAGCTCGCTCACCGCCGCCAGCGTCGCGTCGCTCGGGCCCGTCTCCTCGTAACCCGCCAGTGGCGTACCGAGGTTGGCAGCGAGGGCCACCGTCGCCGCGTCGAGCGCGGTGGGCAGCAGCCGGGCGTCGGGCCGCTCGGCGACCAGGGCGCGCACCGGGTCGAGCAGGCCGTGCACGGCGAGCGCCTCGGCCATGGGCACGTGCGGGGTGTCGGGCACGGTGACGACGGTGACGGACCCGTCCGGCACCCCGAGCCGCTCCAGCGCGTACCGCAGGAACGGCTCGGCGAGCGGTGTCGGCAGCACGACGACGTCGCCCGGCCGGGCGAGCCACACCTTGCGCGGCGCCTGCCGCGCCCACTGCCGCAGCACCGCCTCCTCGCCCAGGTCGACGGCCAGCTCCGACACGAAGTTGGCGAGGACGACCAGCGCTCCTGGTCCGTCGTGCTCGGGGATCACGGCGAACTCCCTCGGTCGGGGCGGGACCGGCCCCGCGGGCCGGTCGGTGGGGGACGTCTCGGCACGGCCGCGGCCCGCCGTCCCCCACGTACCCGCCGCACGCACGGCGACACCCGGAACACCCGGGCCCCGCCGCCCCACGCGCCGACCGGCACCGTGTCGGCCAGGTCGGTGAATCTTGCGGCGATCGCTGGACAGGGCGGCTCCGTGTGCCGGTCGGCTCGTTGGCCCGGGGGACGAACCGAGCACGACGTGCACGACAGCCGGAGGAACCGACGTGAGCAAGCAGAAGAGCCGCAGGCAGCGCAGGGTGAACCGGACGCCGCGACCCGTGACGGCGTCGGGCGCGGCGCTCGTCGCGGACCGGGCGCTGCCCGCGGCCCGGCGGGCGGACCGGGGGCCGGACCTGGAGGGCGTCGTCGCCCGGCTGGGGTGGGCGCGGCGGGGGCTGCCGGGGCAGCGCGCCACGGAGACGGCGCAGTCGCCCGCGACCGGGCCCCGCCCCGAGCCTGCGGCCCGCCCCGAGGCCCGTCCGGACGGCCCGTCGCGCCCCGAGCCCCGCCCTGAGGTCACGCCGCGCCCCGAGCCCGCCGGCCCCGTCTTCCTCCGCCCCGCACGCGACGGCGGGCTCGGCCTCCCCGCCCACCGGACCTGGACCGCGCTGCGCGCCGCGGGCCCGGCCGGACTCGACCCGGCCGCGCTCGCCGCGGCGGCCGGCTTCACCCGGCGGACCGTCGCCAAGCACCTGGAGGGGCTCGTCCGCCACGGCCTCGCGGCCGAGACGGCGGGCACCTGGGTGGCCCACGCCCAGACGGACCCGGCGGACGCCCCGGACACCGACCGCTAGAGGTCGCCCGGCGCGGCGGCCGTCCGGTTACGGCAGCGCGGCCAGGTCGGACGCGGCGGCCGCCGCGCTGCCCGCGGGGGCGTGCAGGGTAAGCACCTGCCCCTGCCGCTCGCGGGGTCCGTCGGAGACCCCGCGCGGCGTCGACCGACCTGTCCGCCAGGGGCGTTGGCCGGCGCTGTGGGACCATGCCGCCATGCTGCGCATCGGATCGATCGCGTGGAACGTGTCCGACACCGGCCGGGCGAGCGCGTTCTGGAGCGGGGCGCTCGGCTACACCGCCCGCCCGGACCGGTCGGAGGTGCTGTCGCCGCCGGACGGTGCGGGCCCGCAGCTCTGGTTGGACGCGGACGACCGGACCCACCTCGACCTGCACACCGACAGCGCGGACGAACAACGGGTCGAGGTGGAGCGGCTGTTGGCGCTCGGCGCGACGCGGGTGGAGTGGGAGTACCCGCCGGGCGCGGACTTCGTGGTGCTGGCGGACCCGGACGGCAACCTGTTCTGCGTGGTCGACACCTCGGCGGAGTGAGGTTACCGCCGGGTAGCCCGCCGGGGCGGGCAGCGGCTATCTTCGGCCTCCGAGGATCGGAGTGCCATGTCCCGTACGTTCACCGTGTCCGACAGCATCGTCGTCGACGCGGACCCCGCGACCGTCTGGGCGCAGGTCGCCGACCCCGCGCTCATGGGCCGGTGGAGCCCGGAGAACCTGGGCGCGACGCTGCCCGCGGACGGCGGTCCTGCGCGGGTCGGCACGGTCTTCGACGGCCGCAACAAGCGCGGACCGTTCCGCTGGACCACCCGCTGCACCGTCACCGCCGCGGACGAGGGCCGGCTCTTCCGCTTCCGCGTCCACGCCATCGGCGTGCGCCGCCCGCGGCTGCGCGGGCCCATCGCCACCTGGGAGTACCGCTTCGAGCCCGCCGGCACCGGCACCCTCGTCACCGAGACCTGGACCGACGACCGCCGCGCCTGGCCCGACCCCCTCGCCCACGCCTTCGACCGCGCGGCCACCGGCGGCTCGACCTTCGCCGACTTCCAACGCCGCAACATCGCCTCCACGTTGCGCCGCCTCAAGAAGGCACTGGAGGCGTGACGCGCGGACGGACCGCCCTCGCGGGCGCGGTCGTCGTGCTGGCGACGGCCGGGTGCACGACCAACGGAGCGGCCCCGGCGGCGGACGCGAAGCCGGCGGCGAAATCCGCGCGTTCGGCGCCGGCGGTCTGCTCGGACGGGACGTACACGTGGTTCGACGTCGACGAGCGCAACGTCCTGACGGCCGTCTCCCCGGCGGAGAGGATCGGTGCGGGCGGGGGTGGGCTGACCCGCGAGCGGGCGACCGTGCACACCCCGCGGGTCGCCGTCACCTTCGAGCCGGGACCCCGGGTCCCGGCCAGGCGCGCCCTTCGCTCACTCGGCGCCCGCATCGGGTTGTCGGTCGACGACGGCGCGGACGCCCTGTTCACCGACGTCCGCAGGCCGCCGCCGGGCGGCGGACCCCGCGGGGAACGCGTGGAGGGCGTGGGAGTCCCCGTCACCCTCGTCACCTACCGCTCCGTGCACCAGGTCACCGGCGGCTTCCGATACGTCTGCGCCGACGGCACCACCGCCGTCGGCCGCGCGGTGAGTTGGACCTCGGTCGGCGGCGGGTTGCTCGACTGCGCCCTGGAGCCGCCGGCCGGATCGCGCGGGGTCGTGGCCCGGGAGGCCGCCCGCCTCTCCTGTCCGGCCGGCTCGACCGCCGTCCGGCCCCAGCGGTCCTGAGGGCCGCGGGGCCGGTCCGACGGGGCGTCGGGTCGCCCGCGCTCCGACACGCCGCCGCGCCGCGCCCGACCGCCGCCCGGCCCCCCGGCCAGCAGCGCGCGGGCCGAGGCCGGGGCCGGGTGTCAGGGCCTTACTGGCCGAGCACGTCGTCGCGCTGCTCACGCACCTGCTCGGTGAGGTCGCCGGTCTCGGCGGCCGGTGGGGCGGTGATCGGTTCGGTGTCGCCGAAGGAGACGAAGTCCATGGTGGTGGTCAGGCCCGCGCCGCTCTGCTTCGACCGGACGGGGAGGTCGTCGCCGTCGACCCAGATGTCGACGGTCATCCGACCGCCGCTCTGCTTCAGCGCCTCGACCGCGGCGCGCTTCTCCTGCGGGGTCATCTTCGAGGCGTTGACCTCCGCCGCGCCGATCGACCCCCGGTAGTGGGTGGTCTCCTTGCCGCGGACCGTCGCCTTGCCGAGGTCCTTCACGTCCGAGGAGGTGCCGAGGTACCGGACGCCGGCCGTGGGGTCGGCGTTGTCCGCGATGCTGTTCGCGCCCGCCTCGCCGGCCACGGCGGAGACCTCGATGCGCATCCACTTCTTGCCCTTGAGCGGGCCGCTCGGCTGCGGGTCGACCTCGTAGTAGTACGCCCCGTCGACCATCCGCATGTTCAGGGTGGGGTCGTCCTGCAGCGACTGCATCTGCGCGCTGGAGGTGTCCATCTCGACGTCGAGCGCGGCGCCGTCGCCCCAGGAGTAGGTGCCGTCCATGGTGATCGGTGCGCTGCCGGCGATGACGGTGGTGGACTCGATCTCGGCGGAGCCGAGTTCGGACGCCTTGTCCGACGTCCGGGTCAGCGCGGCGGCGACCGCGTCGGCGCTCCCGGCTCCGGCGTCCTCGGAGGGCCCCGCGTCCTCGGACGCTCCGGCCGACGCGCCCCGGCCCGGGTCCGCCGCGTCGTCCCGCGCCGGCGTCCCCCCGCCGCACCCGGTCGCCGTGAGCAGCGCGGCGGTGGTGACCGCCGACCACGCCGTGGTCCTGATGTGCCTCATGTCCCGCCCCCGGTGGTGTGTGGGTGTCCCTCCCACCCGTCTGCCCCCGGCGGCCCGTCCGTAACGGCCCGCCCCGGCCGGGCCGCGGTGACGGGGACCCGCCGGACCGCCCGGGGCCAGGGTCAATTTTCGGTCAGCCCTCTGTCGCTTGGCCGGATCCGGTGCAACGCTGTCCCCGCGGGGCTCTCCGTCCACCCCCGGCGGAGAACCCCGTCCACGGCCCGTCCGGCGTGCCCGCGGCCCCCGCGCCCGTCCCTCCCGACCTCCCCACGGGAGGGACGACCCCTGTCACCCGCCCGGCGTCACGCGCCGTGGACGAGCTGGATCAGGTTGCCGCAGGTGTCGTCGAGGACGGCCGTGGTCACCGGGCCCATCGCCAGGGGCTCCTGGGTGAAGCGGACGCCGAGCGCGGTGAGCCGGGCGAACTCCGCCGGGACGTCGTCGACGGCGAAGGCGGCCGCCGGGATCCCGTCCTTGGCCAGCGCCGACCTGTACGGCTCGACGGCCGGGTGGCCGGAGGGTTCGAGCAGCAGCTCCGCGCCCTCGGGGTCCTCCGCGGAGACGACGGTCAGCCAGCGGTCCTCCCCCATCGGCACGTCGTGCTTCTTCACGAAGCCGAGGACGTCGGTGTAGAACCGCAGGGCGTCGTCCTGGTCGTCGACGAACACGCTGGTCAGGTGGATTCTCATGAGCTGCTCTCCGGTGGTTCGGGGCGGAGCCATCGCCGCGCGACGCGCTCCAGGGGTGCGGTGTCGAGGTCGTGGAACTTGTACCGGCCCTGGCGTCGCGTACGGACCAGCTCCGCCGCCTCGAGCACGGCCAGGTGCTGGCTGACCGCCTGCCGGGACAGGCCGAGCCCGTGCTTCGTCACCAGCCGCGCGCAGATCTCGAACAGCGTCTGGCCGTCCCGCTCCACCAGCTCGTCGAGGATCCGCCGGCGGGTGGGGTCCGCCAGGGCCTTGAACACATCGTCCTCCATGCGCCCACCATAGGCAAGTCCTCACTTGCCTATCAACCGGAGCCGGTCCCGGACGCTCAGGAGTCCTGAGCACCGCCACGCGTCCCGGTGGAGGGTTCGAAGCGGACGACGATGCCCTTGGAGGTGGGGGTGTTGCTCCGGTCGGCGACGCTGCCGAGCGGGACGAGGACGTTCGCCTCGGGGTAGTACGCGGCGGCGCAGCCGCGCGGGGTGGAGTACGGGACGAGCCGGAAGTCGGCCGCGCGGCGCTCGGTGCCGTCCCGCCAGACGCTGACGACGTCGACCACCGACCCGTCGTCGTAGCCGAGTTCGCGCAGGTCGGCGGGGTGGACCAGGACGATGCGGCGCGAGCCGTGGATGCCGCGGTAGCGGTCGTTCGTCGTGTACGGGACGGTGTTCCACTGGTCGTGCGAGCGCAGCGTCTGGAGCAGGAGGTGGCCCGCGGGGGCGCGCAGCATCTCGAAGTCGTTGCGGGTGAACCGCGCCTTGCCGCTCTCCGTGGGGAAGACGCCGTCGTTGACGGGGTTGGGCAGGCCGAAGCCGCCCGGCTTGGCCACCCGGGCGTTGAAGTTGCGGAACCCGGGCACGACCCGGGCGATCCGGTCCCGGATGTGCCCGTAGTCCTCCTCGAAGTCCTCCCAGGGCACGTCGACCCGGTCGCCGAGCGTGCGGCGGGCCAGCCGGCTGAGGATCGCCACCTCGCTGAGCAGGTGCTTCGAGGCGGGCTCCCGGCTGCCGGAGGAGGCGTGCACCTGGCTCATCGAGTCCTCGACGGTGATGAACTGGTCGCCGCCGCTCTGCCGGTCCCGCTCGCTGCGGCCGAGCGTCGGCAGGATGAGCGCGGTGTCGCCGCAGACGGTGTGGGACCGGTTGAGCTTGGTGGAGATGTGCACGGTCAGCCGGCAGCGGCGCATCGCGTCGGCGGTGACGTCGCTGTCGGGCGCGGCGCGCACGAAGTTGCCCGCGAGCCCGACGAACACCTTGATCCGGCCCGCGGCCATCGCGTGGATCGCGTTGACCGAGTCCAGGCCGTGCGCGCTCGGCGGCTTGAAGTGGAACTCGCGGCCGAGCGCGTCCAGGAAGTGCTGCGGCATCTGCTCCCAGATGCCCATGGTCCGGTCGCCCTGGACGTTGCTGTGCCCGCGCACCGGGCAGACGCCCGTGCCGGGCCGGCCGATGTTGCCCCGCATCAGCAGGAAGTTGACCACCTCGCGGATGGTCGGCACGGCGTGCTTCTGCTGGGTGAGCCCCATCGCCCAGCAGACGACGATCCGCTCGCTCGCGAGGACCCGGTCCCGCAGCTCCTCGATCTGCGACCGGGCCAGCCCCGTGGCGGCCAGCACGTCGGGCCACCGGACGGTCTCGCGCAGGTGCGCGGCGAACGCGTCGAAGCCCTCGGTGCGGTCCTCGACGAACCCGCGGTGCACCACCGTGCCCGGTGCGGCCTCCTCGGCCTCCAGGAGCAGCAGGTTCAGCGCCTGGAACAGGGCGAGGTCGCCGCCGAGGCGGATCTGCAGGAACTGGTCGGCGATGTTCGTGCCCCGGCCGACCACCCCGCGCGGCTTCTGCGGGTTCTTGAAGCGGATCAGGCCGGCCTCGGGCAGCGGGTTGACCGCGACGATCTCCGCCCCGCGCCGCTTGGCCTCCTCCAGGGCGGTGAGCATCCGGGGGTGGTTGCTGCCCGGGTTCTGCCCGAGGGTCAGGATCAGGTCGGCGTGGTGGAGGTCCGGCAGGCTGACGTCGCCCTTGCCGATCCCGAGCGTCTCCTTCAGGGCGGTGCCGCTGGACTCGTGGCACATGTTCGAGCAGTCGGGCAGGTTGTTGGTGCCGAGCGCGCGGGCGAGCAGCTGGAGGACGAACGCGGGCTCGTTGCCGGCCCGGCCCGAGGTGTAGAACACCGCCTCGTCGGGGGTGTCGAGGCCGTTGAGCTCGTCGGCGAGGAGGCCGAGGGCGTCGTGCCAGCTGATCGGCTCGTAGTGGTCGGAGCCGGGGCGCTTGACCATGGGGTGGGTCAGCCGACCCTGCTGGTTGAGCCAGCGGTCCGAGGCGGCGCCGAGGGCGGAGACGGGGTGGCGGGCGAAGAACTCCGGGGTGATCCGCCGGGTGGTGGCGTCGTCGTTGGCGTGCTTCGCGCCGTTCTCGCAGTACTCGTTGCGGCTGCGGTCGCCCGGTGCGGGGTCGGGCCAGGCGCAGCCGGGGCAGTCGAAGCCCTTGACCTGGTTGAGGTCGAGCAGGTTCAGCGCGGTGCGGCGCGGCGAGGTCTCGGCCAGGGAGTACGAGAGGGCGTGCGCGACGGCGGGGACGCCGGCCGCCCAGGTCTTCGGCGGGGAGATCCGGGCGTGCTCCCCGCCGGGGTCGCCGGTCGGGACCGGCTCCCGGGTCGGGCGCGGGCCCGCGGACGGGACCGGACCCGGATCGGCGGCCGGACCCACGTCCGCCGTGGCGGGCGACGTCTGCGGCGCGTCGGAAGGGGCGGCCGGGTTCTCCGGGCGGTCTGCGGGGTCTCGCACGGCATCAGCCTTTCGTTCGGCGCCGTCGCCCGGCGCGGGCCGCGGGATCATCGGGGGGCGGCCGTCGCGGCGGCGGTCGCGGCAGGGGGTTCGTCAGCCGGTGGGCCAGTGCGGGACCGGGCGGGCGGCGTGGTCGGGCTGCTGCTGCACGTAGCCGTCGGTGACGGTGCCGCGCCACGCGCCGGTCTCGGCGCCCTGCCCCTCGATGTACTCCTTGAAGCCGCTCAGCGCGCGGCGGGCCTGCCGCCGCACCAGCCCCAGCGCGTCCCCGGCCCGCTCCAGCACGCCCTGCGGGGCGAACTCGATCCGGCACGTGACCCGGCAGCGGGTGTCGTCCAGCGCCTCGAAGCGCACCGCGCCCGTGTGGTGCGGCTCGTGCAGGCTGCGCCACTCCACCGTCTCGTCCGGGCGCTGCTCGACGGTCTTCGCGTCGAACTCGCGGGTCACCCCGCCGAAGCGGGTCACCCAGTGCGACAGCGTCGCCTGGGGCGCGTCGACCCGCTCCACCCCGTCCATGAACAGCGGGAAGCTCTCGAACCGGGTCCACTGGTTGTACGCCGTCCGCACCGGGACGTCGACCTCGACCGACTCCTCCACCACGCCCATCCGCGCCGCCTCTCCCCGCCGTCCGGGCGCCGGGGCCGTGTGCCCCGACGGGAGGTGCGATGGGTACCCCTTTCCCCGCAGCCCAATCCCCCCGTACGGCGGCTACTCCGGTCGCAGGCTGATGCCGATCATGCGCCCGCCGGACTCGGAGCCCGGGCGGTGCGAGCTGCCGGGGGCGAAGACGACGTAGCTGCCGGCGGGGAGGCGCCGGCCGCGGTCGACGATCTCGCCGGAGACGACGTAGTAGCGCTCCTCGCCGTCGTGCACGTCCACCTCCGGCCACTGGCTGCCGGGGGCGAAGTCGTACAGCCAGCCGCGCGCGCGGTCGGTGGCGGGGAGGCGGCGGCGGACGATGCCGGGGGCGACCTCGACGGCCTCGACTTCATCGACGTGCAGGAACTGGGCCTCAGGTGTGGTGGTCATGCGGATCATGCTCGCGGTGGGCGGCATCCGGTCCCAGAGGCACGATGGACACGTGCGGGTACTTTCCTGCCATGAGTCCGCACCGTGTCGTCGCGCTGGTCCTGCCGCCCCAGTCCACGTTCGAACTCGCCTGCGCGGCCGAGGTGTTCGGGCTGCGGCGGCCGGGGACGGCGAACCCCTACGCGTTCTCCGTCTGCGCCGAGCGGCCGGGGGCGGTGCCGACGCTCGCGGGGTACGACATGCTCGTCCCGCACGGCCTGGACGCGCTCCGTACGGCCGACACGGTGGTCGTGCCCGGGTGGCAGCGGCCCGACGCGCCCGTCCCGGCGGCGGTCGTCGACGCGCTGCGGGAGGCGCACGGGCGGGGGGCGCGGATCGCCGCGATGTGCTCGGCCGCGTTCGTGCTCGCGCAGGCGGGGCTACTCGCGGGGCGCGCGGCGACGACGCACTGGCGGCTCGCCGCGCTGTTCGCCGCGCGGTATCCGGACGTGGCCGTCGAGGCCGACACGCTCTACGTCGACCACGGCGACGTCGCGACCAGTGCGGGGACGGCGGCGGGGATCGACCTGTGCCTGCACCTGGTGCGGCGGGACCAGGGGGCGGGGTACGCGGCACACGTGGCGCGGCACATGGTGATGCCGCCGCACCGGGAGGGCGGGCAGCTGCAGTACGGGGTGCCGGAGGGAGCGCACGCCCGCGCCGCCGCCCCGGCCGCCGTCCCGCCGTCGCTGGCCCCCGTGCTCGACTGGGCCGGGGAGCGGCTGCACCTCGCGCTCGGCGTCGACGACCTCGCCGCGCGGGCGGGGGTGTCCTCCCGGACGCTCGCCCGGCGGTTCGAGGAGCAGCTCAGGGTGAGTCCCGGGCGGTGGCTCCTGCAGCGCAGGGTGTCGGCGGCGCGGGTCCTCCTGGAGGAGACCACCCTGCCGGTGGAGGCGGTGGCCGTGCGGGTGGGGCTCTCCTCCGCGGCGAACCTGCGGCGGCGGTTCCGCGGGCTGGTGGGGACGACGCCGGCGGCGTACCGGCGGGCGTTCGGGGCGCGGTGAGGCATCCCCCGTGCCGGGCCCTCGCGCGGGGGAGGGCGCCCGCCGCCTCGGCCGCACGCCCGTTCTCCAGGCGCTGGCCCTCGCGCGGGGGGAGGGCCTAGGCTGCGGGGGCGGCGACGCGTGCGCGTCGCCTTTTCCGGTGGAGAGCGGGACGCATGGGCGGGTGGCATCTGACGAGGCGGCGCTACGTCGACCTCGCGCGCGTCGCCAGTGCGTGCTGTCGTAGCGCGACCTGAACCCTTCCGCTTGCCGCGGATTCTCCCCCACCCCACCCCGCCCCTCCCCTTCCCGCATCCCTGGGCGGGCGCCTCTTGCGCCTGCGGCGCGTGCACGGGCTGCGCCCGCGCGGCCTCAAGCGCCGGCCGGGCTGAATTCTTGGTGCCGCTCACTTCGCTGTGGGCAATCGTGCCGCAGGGCGGCACAGGTGGGCACAGCCCACAGTGCCCAGCGCCGGCGACCGCACGCGCCCACCCCAGTCGGCCCCCGCCCCGCAGGGGCAGCACGGCCGCACCCCTATGGAGGCCCGCATGACCGCCCACGTCATCGCCGATGACACCACCGCGCTGTCCGTCGCGACGGACCTCGCCGCCCGCTTCCGCGAGGAGGCGAGCGACCGCGACGCGAACCGCCGCCTCCCCCACGCGGAGCTGGACGCCCTGTCCGCGTCCGGACTCCTCGGCATCACCGTGCCGAGGGAACACGGCGGCGCGGACGTCCGCGCGCGGACCCTCGCCGAGATCTTCCGCATCCTCGCGTCCGCCGACGCCAGCATCGCCCAGATACCCCAGAGCCACTTCGTGTACGTGAACGTCCTGAGGCGCCAGGGCACCCCGGAGCAGCAGTCCTTCTTCTTCGCCGAGTTGCTCGCCGGACGCCGGTTCGGGAACGCCCAGTCGGAGGCGGGGACGAAGCACGTCCAGGACTTCCGGACCCGCCTGGCCCCGCAGGGGGACGGCTCCTTCCGGCTGGACGGCGTGAAGCAGTACTCCACGGGCGCGCTGTTCGCGCACTGGATCCCGGTGCTGGCCCGCGCGCAGGACGAGACGCTGCAGGTGGCGTACGTCGCGGCGGACGCGCCGGGGGTGAGTGTGATCGACGACTGGGACGGGATGGGCCAGCGCACGACGGCGAGCGGGACCGTGCGCCTGGAGGGGTGCGGGTCGCCGCGGACCGGGTCGTGCCGCACCACCTGACGTTCACCGGCCCGCAACTGCACGGCGCGATCGCCCAGTTGCTGCACGCGGCGATCGACGTGGGCATCGCGGGCGGCGCGCTGGAGGAGGCCGCGGAGTTCGTGCGGACGAAGAGCCGCCCGTGGTTCGAGAGCGGCTTCGAGACGGCGGCGGAGGATCCGCTGCTGATCCAGCGGTTCGGTGAGCTGTCGGTGCAACTGCGCGCGGCGGAGGCGTTGTTGGAGGCGGCGTCCCGTGCCGTGGACAGCGCCGCGGCCGATCTGACCGACGACACCGCCGCGGAGGCGTCGATCGCGGTCGCCGCGGCGAAGGCGTTCGCCGCGGGTGCGGCGGTGGAGGCGGGGAGCGCGCTGTTCGAGGTGGCGGGCACCCGCTCGGCGCTGGACCCGCTCAACCTCGGCCGGCACTGGCGGGACGCCCGCACCCACACCCTGCACGACCCGGCCCGCTGGAAGATCCAGCACATCGGCCGCTACGTCCTCAACGGCACCCGGCCGCCCCGCCACGGCCTGCTCTGACCCCCCGACCCGACACCGTACGGAGCGCACACCCCATGAGTCTCACCTTCCACTGGTTCCTGCCCACCTACGGCGACAGCCGGCACGTCGTCGGCGGGGGCCACGGGCTCCCGTCCGGGAGCGCCGGCGGCGACCGTCCCGCGACGCTCGGCTACCTCACCCAGATCGCCCGCGCGGCCGAACAGCTGGGCTTCGTGGGGGCGTTGACGCCGACCGGCGCGTGGTGCGAGGACGCGTGGCTGACCACCGCGATGCTCGCGCGCGAGACGGAGCGGCTGAAGTTCCTGGTCGCGTTCCGCCCCGGGTTCCTCTCCCCCACGCTCGGCGCGCAGATGGCGGCGACCTTCCAGCGGCACACCGGCGGCCGGCTGCTGCTGAACGTCGTCACCGGCGGGGAGAGCGAGGAGCAGCGGGCGTACGGCGACTTCCTGGACAAGGACGCGCGCTACGCCCGCACCGGTGAATTCCTGCAGGTGGTGCGGGGGTTGTGGCGCGGTGAGACGGTCGACCTGGAGGGCAGGCACATCCAGGTGGAGCGCGCGTTCCTCGCCCGGACGCCCGACCCGGTGCCGGAGATCTACTTCGGCGGCTCGTCGCCCGCCGCCGGCGAGGTGGCCGCCGAGCACTGCGAGGTCTACCTGACCTGGGGCGAGCCGCCGGCGGCGGTCGCGCAGAAGATCGCCTGGATAAGGGAGCTGGCCGCCGCGCGCGGCCGGACCGTGCGGTTCGGTATCCGGTTGCACGTCATCTCCCGTGACACCTCCGAGCAGGCGTGGGCGGAGGCCGAGCGGCTCCTCCAGCGCTTCGACCCGGCCGCCGTCCAGGCCATCCAGGCCGGTCTCGCCCGCAGCGAGTCCGAGGGGCAGCGGCGCATGCTCGCCCTGCACGGCGGCAGCACCGCGGACCTGGAGGTGTCCCCCAACCTCTGGGCCGGCATCGGCCTCGTCCGCGGCGGGGCGGGCACCGCGCTCGTCGGCGGCCACACCGAGGTCGCCGACCGCATCGCCGAGTACCACGCCCTCGGTATCGACGAGTTCGTCCTGTCCGGCCACCCCCACGTCGAGGAGGCGTACTGGTTCGGCGAGGGCGTCCTGCCCCTCCTCGCCGCCCGCGGGCTGTGGACCCACCCCGACACCGCGGCCCCCACGCCCCCGGCCGCCGCCGTCCCCTTCGCCTCCATGGGGACGGGCGCGGGGGCCCGTTAGCGGGCCGGCCGGAACCCGCCCTCGCGGGTGCACGTGTGCCGCGGGTTCGTCCTGCGTCTCCGCACCGGGCGATCCAACGGAGCGTCCCGGGGGCGCAGGACGGAAACCGGCGTGCGGACCGGGTGGTGGCCGAGGGAGGGGGCCGCCACGGATCCGCCGTGATCCATTGCCACCGCCCCCTCGCTGGGCGATGCTGGCCGCCGAAGTCCGAGCCGGGGGACCGCATGCACAGCCGACGTACGTTCATCACCGCCGCCGTGGGGGCCGGCCTGGCATCGCCCCTGGCGGCGTGCGCGCCGCCGGGCGCGGCGGAGGACGCGGGCGAGGCGAAGGGCCGGCCCGCGGGCGGGGACGCCCCGACGGAGCGTGCGACGTTCACGAAGGGCTGGCAGGACGTCCCGCTCGCCGCCGGCGCGGAGGACGCCCGGCTGCACGCGGTCGCCGCGGCCGGCCCGGACGCGGCCTGGACCGTCGGGGAGCAGGGCCGCAGCGGCCCCACCCCGGGCGTGCCGTACGCCGCGCACTGGGACGGCCGCGCCTGGACGCCGACGCCGCTCGGCCACCTGGCGCTCACCGGGCCGCTGACGTCCGTGGCCGCGGGCTCGACGGACGAGGCCTGGGCCGTCGGCGGGAACACGCTGTTCACCTGGTCCGACGGCGGCTGGCGGCCGTCGGACCGGCCGTCCGGCGAGGGGTTCACCGCCGTGACCGCGGCGTCCGACGGGCGGGTCTGGGCGCTCGGCGGCCGCGAGGGCCGGCCGGGCGTCCTGCACCGCGCGGCCGCCGGCGGGTGGACGTGGCTGCCGCCGCTGCCGGCGAAGTTCGCCCGGACCACCGTCGCGGCCGGGGTGCGGCACGCCCGGGACGGATCGGTCTGGGTGTTCGCCACCGACGCGGTCGCCCGGCTGGCGGACGGCTCCTGGCAGGTGGTCCCGCGCCCGCCGGGCCCCATGGACTTCGTCTCCGGTCTGCTCCCGGTGGCGGCCGACGACGTGTGGATCA
This sequence comes from Streptomyces sp. NPDC060194, assembly GCF_042728285.1. NCBI lineage: Bacteria > Bacillati > Actinomycetota > Actinomycetes > Kitasatosporales > Streptomycetaceae > Streptomyces > Streptomyces sp. NPDC060194. The sequence continues at coordinate 19,934 of NZ_JBHWZH010000081.1, forward strand.
CCGGGGCCTCCCACGGCGCCGGCGGCCTGCCGGGGAAGCCGCCGAGCCCGCTGCTCCAGCACTACGACGGCACCCGCTGGACCCCCGTGTCCGCACCGTTCGTCGTGGGCTCGCTCGGCGACGTCGTCGGTGACGAAGAGGGCCGCCCGGCCCTGATCGCCGGCTGGGACTTCTGGGACGGCACCCGCGCCCACTACCTGGTGTGGAACGGCAAGGGCTGGAGCGGCGAGCGCGGCCCGCGGGCGGAGTCGCAGGTGACCCAGACCGCTCTCGCCAGCCTCCCGGACGGCGGCGGCTACTGGTCGGCCGGCGGTACAGGCCCTCAGTTCGCCCCGACGAAACAGGTCAGAATGGAACGATTCGCCTGATCCTGCGGGCGTCCGCACGGCGGAGAGGGACCGAAGGGACCGGGATGCGGAGTTGAGCGCAGAACGAAATCGGTGGCGCCGCGGACCGACTCGGGGATCTGTCCGCGACACCACGCGCACCCCACCGGCGCCGCTCCTGGAACGAACACGACCGCCCGGCAGCCCCCGCCTTCCCGCACCGCAGGCCGTCACACTCGCCCGTACGAGTGAACCGCCCGCGTCAGCGGCGCCGGCCTCGCTGGTACAGGAAGAGGAGCACGGCCGCCACGGCGAGGACCACCAGGACGCTGATCCAGACGATCCGCTCGTCCTCGGGCACGTAGGGCCGCGCGGCGAGCGCGGCACCCGTCACAGCCTGCGCGCCACGGCGACCGCCGCGCCCACCAGCACGGTGGCGAACAGCCCGACCGCGGTCAGGAGCAGGACGTAGTCCAGGAATCCGTTCACGAGAACCCTCCCTCTAGAGGACGAACCACAGCGTGAGCGCTCCGGCGAGGAGCGCCACGACCGCCGCGGTCCGCATGACGACGTAGGTGCGGTGGCGGGGCGGGATCCGGCCCGGGTCGGCCTCGGCCGGCAGGTTCGCCCGCCACACCCACTCCGGGCGGACCAGCTGGACGACCGCGGCGAGCACCACCATGCTCGCGAGCCCGACGGCCAGCGCCTGGGGCACGCCGACCGAGGTCGACACCGCCGATTCGTACAGGGTCATCACGCCTCCCGCTCGCTCCGGACGACCGGCCCCGCCGCGACGGCGGCACACCGGTCCGATGTGACTGCAGGTGCCCCGGCTCGGGCACACAATTCCCGCTCGAAACATCGGAGTTGACGCCAGCGGCCCGCCGTCGAAACGGAGTCGCACCCTCCGCCGGTCGGGCCGGCCCGCCCCCGGTGACAGGATGGGCCCGCAAGGTGTGACCGGCGCGAGAGGCGAGGCGGCTGCGGTGGACGAGGGCTGGTTGTCGGGGCGGACCCGGGCGGCGGAGGCCGCGGTGGGCGGTTTCGACCTGTCGGAGTGCGTGCGCGAGCCGATCCACCTGCTCGGCGGGGTGCAGTCGCACGGGACACTGCTCGCGGTCGACGCGGACACGGGGATCGTGGACACCGCGGCGGCCAACACGGACGTGCTGCTCGGGATCGCGGCGGCCGACCTGGTCGGCTCGTCCGTCACGCGCGTGCTCGCGCCGGAGGACTGGGCGGAGGCCGTGGAGACGGTCCGCGCGGGCGGCGGCGAGGCCGGGGACACCGGCGCGGACGCCGCACTGCCGGTGGAGGCGGGCGCGGTGGCGGGCGCACGACGGGCGTTCGACCTGTCCGTGCACCGCTCCGACCCGCTCGGCCCGCTCCTGCTGCTCGAGTTCGAGCCGCGGGAGGGGACGGACGCGTTCGGCTTCTCCGGCTTCTACCAGGGCGTCCGGCGCGCGCTGACCCGGCTGCGGTCGGCGACGACCGTCGTCGCCGGCTGCCGCGCCGCGGTCCGCGAGGTGCGCGCGCTGACCGGCTTCGACCGGGTGGTCGCCTACCGCTTCGACGGGGCGCAGGGGCCGGGCGAGGTCGTCGCCGAGGACGTCGTCGACGGCTGGGAGCCGTGGCTCGGCCTGTGGTTCCCCGCGACCGACATCCCGCCGCAGGCGCGCCGGCTGTACGAGGAGAACTGGATCCGGGTCATCGCCGACGTCGACGACCCCACCGTCGGCCTCCACCCGCCGCGCCGGGCCGCGACGGGCGCGCCGCTCGACCTGTCCCGGGCGGCGTTGCGCACCGTCTCCGGCTTCCACCTGGAGTACCTGCGGAACATCGGCGTGCGCTCGTCGATGTCCGTCTCGATCATCCGCGAGGGCCGGCTGTGGGGGCTCATCGCCTGCCACGGCGCGCAGCCGCGCCGGCTCGCGCCCGAAGTGCGCTCGGCGTGCGAGCTGTTCGGCGCGGCGTTCTCGCTCAAGCTCGCGGCGATCGAGGAACGCGAGCGGGCCGACGCCCTGGACGGCTCCGGCGAACGCGCCGCCGCAGTCGCGGAGTTGCTCGACGCGGACGTCGAGGCCTCCCTCCTGCGCCACGAGGCCGCCGTCCGCGCCCTGGTCGCCGCGGACGGCGTCACCCTCGTCCGCGACCGCCGCACGGTGTCGGCCGGCCCGGTCGCTCTCCCACCGGCCCTCGTCGCCGAACTCGGCCGTCGCGCCGCCACGTTGCCCCCCGGCACCGTCTGGGCCACCGACCGCCTCCCGGAGACCCTGGCCGGCGAGGGCGACCCGTCGCCGCGACCGGGCAGCGGCACCGCGTCCGGTACGGACCCGGGTCGGGGCGGGGCCCCGACGGGTGCTCCGCACCGCACGGCGGTCGGCAGCGCAACCGCGCCCGGCGCAGGGCCCCTTCAGGGGGCCGGGCCCGACGGACCGTCGGCGTCGGGGCCGGACCGGACGCCGTACGACGGCCCGGCGGGCCCGGCGACGGTCGGCGCGGGTGACGGTGAAGTCGGGCCGCCCGCAGGGGTGTTGCTCATCCCGCTCGGCGGGGCCGGGGACTTCCTCGCCTGGTCGCGGCGTGAGCGGCCGATGCCGCGGAGGTGGGCGGCGGATCCGGCGGCGCCGGTGCGGATCGGGCCGCGGGGGGAGCGGTTGACGCCGCGGGGCTCGGGGGAGGTGATCCGGTCGCTGATGCGGGGCCGGAGCCTGCCGTGGACGGCGCGGGACCGGGCCGCGGCCCTGGAGATGCTGCGGATGCTCACCGGCCTCGTCCTGCGGCACGCGGAGGAACTCGGCACGCTCAACGAGCAGTTGCGGCTGAGCAACCTCGACCTGGACTCCTTCGCCCACGCCGCCGCCCACGACCTCAAGGAGCCGCTGCGCGGCATCTCCAACGCGGCCACGTTCACCCTGGAGGACGCGGCGAACGTCCTGGACGCCACCAGCGTGCGCCGCCTGGAGACCATGCAGCGCCTCGCCGGCCGCATGGACGAGCTCCTCAACTCCCTGCTGCACTACGCCCGTCTGGGCCAGACCGGCCTGCGGCGCACGGACGTGTCGCTGGACGGCGTGCTCGACGCGGCCCTCGAGGTCGCCGGCCCCCGCCTCGCGGAGGAGGGCGTGCGGGTCGTCCGTCCCGAGCGGCTGCCGGACGTGCGCGCCGACGAGACCCGGCTGTACGAGATCCTCGTCAACCTCCTGGTCAACGCGGCGAAGTACGCCGCCGACCGCCCGGACCGCACGGTCGCGATCGCCGTGGAGCGGGCCGCCGTGCCGGGCGGGGGGACCGCGGACGCGATCGTCGTCCGCGACAACGGCATCGGCATTCCCGCCGACCGCCAGGAGGAGGTCTTCGACCTCTTCCGCCGCCTGCACGGCCCCGGGGAGCACGGCGGCGGCACCGGCGTGGGCCTGGCCGTCGTCCGCCGCATCGTCGAGCACCACGGCGGCCGCCTGTGGCTGGACAGCGCCCCCGGCCGTGGCACCGCGTTCCTCTTCACCCTCGGCGGCCCGGACCAGCCCTGAACGCCGGGGCCGCCTCAGTCCCGCGGGTTCTTCGACTCCTGCCAGTAGTCGACCGCGCCCTTGAGGACCGTGCGGAAGAGGGCGAAGTTCACCGGTTTGTAGATGTAGCTGTCCGCGCCCGCCGCATAGCAGGCGTCGACCTCCGCGGGCGCGGTCGAGGAGGTGAAGACGACGACGGTGATCTCCGCGAGCTCGGGTCTGGCCCGGATCGCGCGGAGCACCGCGTGCCCGCTCGGGCCGGGCATGTTGAGGTCGAGCAGGACCATCCCCGGCAGCTCGTCGGCCGCCGCGAGCCGTTCGGCGACGCCCTCGCCGCGGTCGGTGAACTCCAGCCGGATGTCCGGGTGGGTGCGGGTGAGGGCCCGCTCGATGGCCTCGGCGTCCTCCTGGGAGTCCTCGACGACCAGGATGCGCCGGTCGTCCACCCGCGCCCCGCCGCTCTTCGTCCGTTCCACGTTCGCCCCTTCGCCGACCGCCGCCTGCTCCCCCATCCCTTCACTGCTCACCCCTGCACCGCGCGCCCGTCGACCGAAACGATCAGGATGGCGGTGTCGTCGTCACCCGTCTGCCGGAAGTCGGAGGCCAGCCGGATCAGCCGGCCGGCCGGATCGGGCGCGCCGTCCACGCTGCGGCCCACGACGCCGGGGAGGTCCTCCTCGAAGAACCGGCCGCCGGCGCCCTTGGCCTCGGTGAGGCCGTCGGTGAACATCACCAGCGCGTCGTCCGGGCCGAGCGCGAGGCGGGCGGGCCGGTAGGCGGGCGCGGGCAGCACGCCGAGCAGGACGCCCGAGACGTCCGCCTCCTCCACCGCCCCGTCCGCGCGCCGCACCAGCGGCCGGGGGTGCCCGGCGCTGGCGATCTCGACGTCCCAGCCGCCGTCGCCGGCCGGGGTGAGGACGGCGATCAGGGCGGTGACGAACCGTGAGGCGCCCTCGCCCAGGAGCGCGCCGTTGAGCCGGGCCAGCGCGTCGCCGGGGGCCACCCTGTCCTGGAGCAGCGTCCGCAGGGTGTGCCGGGCGAGCCCGGTGACGGCGGCGGCCTCCGCACCGCGCCCGCAGACGTCCCCGACGACCAGCGCGACCTGGTCGCCGGCGACGACCGCGTCGTAGAAGTCGCCGCCGACGTCCAGCGAGGCGTCGGCGACCTCGTACGCGGCGCTCAGCTCCAGGCCGTCGAGCCGGGGCAGCGCGCCGGGCAGCAGGTGGCGCTGGAGGACCTCGACGTGGTTGCGGCGCTGCTCGTAGAGGGTGCTGGTGTCGATGGCGAGCGCGGCGCGGCTCGCGAGGTCGCCGAGCATGCGGGTGTCGCCGAGCGCGTCCGGGCGGTGGTAGAGGAACGTGAGCGTGCCGAGCGCCCGGCCGCGGGCCCGCAGCGGGCTGACGCTGAGCGTCGTCACGGCGGCGCCCTGGTCCTTCGCCGCGGGTCCGAACGGGCCGCCGGCCAGCTCCGCGCCGCGCAGGACGGTGCTCTCGCGGCGGTCGCCGGAGTCCCGCAGCAGCTTCACCAGCCACGGATCGGTGCGCGCGACCTCGCCCAGCCAGCTCTGCGCGGTCGCCGCGACGTGCGCGGAGGCGACGGGCGCGAGTTCGCCGTCGGGCTCGAAGAGGTGGACGACGCAGCCCTCCGCGACGGCGGGCACGGCGAGCCGGGCGACCCGGCGCAGGGTCTCCTCGACGTCGAGGCTCGCGTCCATCTGCAGCGACGCCTCGGCGAGGAAGGCGTCCTCGACCTGGCGGCGGTCGTGGGCCTGGTGCTCGACGATGCGGTGGTTGCTGGTCGTGAGGACCTCCACGACCTGCGCCAGCTGCGCGTACAGCGGGTCGTCGGGGGCCGGGCGGTGGTCGAGCACGACCCGCAGCGTCGCCCAGTCGTCGTCGGCGAGCGGGAACGCGCACTCCAGGGCGGTGGCGGCGGCCGGGGCGAGTTCCGGGCCGCCGGGCCAGACGGCGCGGTCGGGGGTCTCGTCCAGGACGATCACGGGTCCGTCGTACGCGGTCGGGCACGGGACGGTCTTGACGCGGCCCTCCACGGGGGCGCGACGGGTGACCGGCGTCTCCTCGCCCGCCCTCAGGTAGCGCAGGTAGCTCAGGCCGCCCGGGGTCCATCGGGTGCCGCGGGCGAGGAGCACGCCGGGGCGGGAGACCAGGGCGCGGTAGACGATGTCCGCGAGGGCGGTGACGTCCTCGGCACGGTCGGCCGTGCGCCACATCGTGTGCAGCCAGCCGGACCAGTCGCGGGCGTCGGCCGCGCTCGTCCCGTGCGCCTCCACGCGCTCCCCCTCCCGTCCCTCTCGCCTACGTACCGTCATCCCCCGAACGGTACGGTATGCGCTCCCACGCCGGGGACCGACGTCGCACCGTCCCACCCCGCGGGGGCCCGCATCCCGCCGCGTCAGGCCGCCCGCAGCGCGCCCAGCATCCGCTCCAGCGCCGCGCGAACGACCGCGAGGTCGTCCGTCGGCCGCGGCGACGCGGCCAACCAGAGCGCGGCCTCGTTCATCGCGCCGGAGAGGAGGTGGACGAGCGGCGGGACGGGCTGCGGCGCGAGGACCCCGGCCGCGAGCAGCGCGTGGAGGGCGTCCGACAGGTGCCGCCCCGACGCCTCCGCGTCCATCGCACGCCACTCGGCCCATCCGAGGACGGCCGGCCCGTCGACGAGGAGCACGCGCTGGACGTCGGGATCGAGCGCGGCGGCGAGGAACTCCGCACACCCGGCGAGGAGCTGCTCCCAGAGGTCGTCGCGGGTGGACGCCTCCGCGGCGACCCGCGCCCCGACCTCCTGCTGGACGTCGGCGAGGACGGCCCGGAACAGCTCGGTCTTGCCGGGGAAGTGGTGGTAGAGCGCGCCCTTGGTGACGCCGGCCGCGCCGACGACCTCGGCGAGCGAGACCCCGGCGTACCCGTGCGCGGTGAACAGGCGGCGCCCCTCCCGCAGCAGGTCCGCGCGGGTCTGCTCGCGCTGCCGGGCCCGGACCCCGTCCTGACGCATCGCGTGCTCCTCCTTCGGCCGATTCGGCGAGCGGTTGACATACCGATGGTACGCCAATACGTTCGACATACCGAAGGTATGCGAAAAGGGAGCCCGCCATGAGGACGAACAGCTTCTATCCGGTCATCGGCACCACGGACGTCGCCGCGTCGCGCGACTTCTACACCCGCCTGTTCGGCTTCGAGGTCACCTTCGAGGCGGACTGGTACGTGAGCCTGCGCCTGCCGGGCGAACCGGGCTTCGAGCTGGCGCTGCTCGACCCCGCCCATCCGACCGTCCCCGAGGGCCACCGCCGCCCGGTGCGGGGCCTGATCCTCAACTTCGAGGTGGACGACGTCGACGCGGAGTACGCCCGCCTGGTCACCGAAGGCGGCCTGCACCCCGAACTGGAGTTGCGCAGCGAGGACTTCGGGCAGCGGCACTTCATCGTGGCCGCCCCTGACGGCGTGCTGATCGACGTGATCACGGTGATCGAACCGGTCGGCGCGTTCGCGGAGCAGTACACGGCCGCGGGCGCTTAGGACACGGGGCGGGCGGGCCGCAGCAACCG
>NZ_JBHWZH010000082.1:0-27321 GCF_042728285.1 Streptomyces sp. NPDC060194
GCCGCCGCGGCCGCCGCCTGCGCGCCGCCGCGCGGCGACTCGTCGCCTTCCGCGACCACCGCGTCCGTGCTCATCGCGCACCGCCCATGACCTGGCGGATCTCGATCCGCTCCTCCCCCTCGCCGAACACGGCCACCGTGCGCGCGTTCTCCAACGCCCCCTTCACCAGCGGGAGGTCGACCGCGTCGCGGCGGACCGTCGGGGAGGCGACGACGTAGTCGATGTCGCGCCACCCGCCGGGCAGCTTCTTCGCGACCGCGGGGTCGAGGTCGGCCTTGTAGAACCAGATGACGCCGTCGCCGGGCCGGTAGCCGGCGTGGACGAGGTCGAGCCAGAGCGCGTCGTCGACGAGGACACGGCGGCTGCCGGGGTCCTCGACCTCGCTCGCCATCCACGCCGCGGCCCGCTCGTAGCCGACGTTGGCCTGCGCGGTCATCGCCGTGCGGTTGCCGTCGTACCAGCGCGGCACGACGTAGCCGAGCGCGGTCGCGGTGAGCAGCGCGAGCGCCGTCCAGCGGACGCCGGCGGGGACGGCGGTGGTGAAGCCGGTCCCGCGGCGCAGCAGTGCGTGGGTGACGCTGGCCGCGCCCCCGGCGAGCAGCAGCGCGAGGAACGGCAGCCCCTGGATGACGTACATCGCGGGCAGGTAGCCGTCGGGCCGCAGCGCGACGACGAACAGGATCGCCACCGCGAGCGCGGGCCCGGCGAGCGCGCGCGCCGTGACCGACCAGCGCCGGGTGGCGAGCAGCAGCGCCGCGCCCGCGACGCCGCCGACCAGCAGCACGGTGTCGTAGTACAGCCACGACCTCAGCACGTCGTTCGACCCCGAGCCCGTGTCGAACACGAACCCGGACCCCGGCCGGCTCATCTGGTAGGTGACCCCGTCCCACAGCGAGACGTGGTCGTCGCCGGGGAACAACTCCCCGTTGAGCAGGGCGTACAGGGGGTAGGAGAGCCCGGCGAGCACGCACGCCGTGACGGCGCCGGTGACCGCGAACTTGCGGGTCGCGGGGTGGCTGTGCCGCCACATGGTGAGCAGCAGCGCGGGCAGGACGACGAGGATCGTCTCCTTGGTGAGCACCGCGGCCGCCGCCGCGAGCCCCGCGGCGAAGTGGTGCCACAGATGCCGGTTCGGGGAGGCGGCCAGGACGAACGCGAGCAGCATCCACATCACGGCGATGTTGTCGAGGAAGATCTCCCGCTGGAGCACCACCGACAGCGGCGAGAGCCCGAACAGCGCCATCGCGAGCCCCGCCGACCACCGCGGCAGCCACAGCCGCCGGGCGAGCACGTACACCAGCACCGCGCACGCCGCGCTGACGGCGAGCATCGCGAACCGCATGCTGCCGACCGTCATAGACTCCGGCGCCAGCAGCGAGGGGACGTAGGTGAGCGCCGCGATCTGCAGCCAGCCGAGCGGGGGGTGGTCGTACCAGTAGGTGTAGTGGGCGAGCCCGTTGCCCTGCTGCACGGACCACGCCTGCGCGAGGTAGGTGCCCTCGTCGTCGCTGAGCGCGGGGTACTGCGCCATGTTCCAGCCCTGGACGAGAAGGATCGCCACCAGCAGCGCCCCGCACAGCGCGAGGTCGGCGGGCGATCTCCGGAAGCGGACGGAGGGCCGGACGATCGGGGAGCTCGGACCGGTGGCGGTCGCGCGGACCGGCGCCTCGGGTCGGGTCAGGATCGCGGTCACGCGCGGGCCTCCTGGGCTACGGCGACGGGTGCGTCGCTCTGTGCTGCGGGGAGGGCGCCGTTGCCCAGGTGTGCGCCGACGTGGCTGGTCAGCTCCCACTCGTTGCGGCCGCGGTGCTCGCGCCACACGGCCCGCACGGCCGCCCCGGCCAGGAGCACCTGGTAGACGGGGCCGCCGACGATCAGCTTGAGGTAGTGCGTGAAGCGGACGCGCAGCCCGTACTGCTCGCCGAAGTCGTGCAGGCCGACGACCTCGAAGACGAACGTGACGAGCGCGGTGACGGCCGGCAGGAAGGTGATGAACGCGATCCCGACCGGCACGTCGAGGAAGAGCGCGATGGCGATGTTCACCGGGATGATCACCCCGGTGAAGGCCTGCAGGAACGGGGTCATCAGGGTGTAGCGGGCGAGCAACCGCTGCTTGAACGACGGGAGTTGCCGCCAGTCGCCCTTGCGGTAGACCTGGAGGAAGCCCTGGTTCCAGCGGGTGCGCTGCTTGAGCAGCGAGACGAGCGTGCCGGGCGTCTCCTCCCGGGTGACCATGGCGGAGTCGTACGCGACGACCACCTTGCGGCCCGCGGAGGAGAGCCGCACGCCGAGGTCGCAGTCCTCCGCGAGGCACTCCGGGTCCCAGCCGCCCGCGTCGCGCAGCACGTCGGTGCGGACGAAGACGGTGTTCCCGCCGAGCGGGATGAACCCCTTCTTCGCGTGCAGGTGCAGGCGGCTGCGGAACCAGAAGAAGTACTCCAGGCAGTTGCGCAGGCTGTACCAGGAGGAGTGGAAGTTGATCAGCTGCACGCCGCCCTGGACGACGTCCGCCCCGGTGCTGGTGAAGGCGTGGTCGACGTGTGCGAGCAGCTCGGGGTGGACCTGGTCCTCGGCGTCGAAGACCCCGACCACGTCCCCGCGGCACTGCGGCAGCGCGGTGTTGAGCGCCTTCGGCTTGTTCTTCGCGGCGTGGTGGTCGACGACGACCCGCACCCGTGCGTCCCGCTCGGCCGCGCGCTCGGCGACGGCCGCGGTCCCGGGGTCGTCGTGGCCGACGATGACCAGGATCTCGAAGTCGGTGTGGCTGGACTCCAGGAGCCGGGTGATGGTGTGGTCGAGGACGGCCTGCTCGTGGCGGGCCGGGACCAGCAGGCTGAAGGCGAGCTTCTCGGCCCCGTCCGGCGCGCCGAACCGGGTCCCGGCGAGCACCTCGGGGGTGCGCCAGGCGTGCATCTGCCACCAGAGCGTGAAGGCCGCCATCCCGAAGAGCACGAGCGAGACGGCAGCACACAGCACAACAGTGAACAAGGTCCCCCCTTGGACCCCTGCCGCGGACCGCTCACGCGGTGCCGCGGCTCCCCCCAGGGGCGGTACGCCCGGCAGACCCCACTACCGAAAGCCCCTGTCGTCGCGCGCGCCTCGGCCGCGTGAACGGCCCCCTCCACGCCGCGACTTCACGGAGAGCATACGTTCGTACGCGTGAAGTCCGTTCAACCGTCCGATAAAAACTGCGTATCGCGCGATCACATCGGACACAGGCAACGCGGGGCCGCACGGCGTGCGGCAGCGGTCCCGCGGGGGGGCCTCGGACGTCGTCCGGGGGCGGCCGCGCGGGTGTCCCTGCGGCCGCCCCCGGGCGGTGCCTAGCGGACCTTCGCGGCCAGTTCCGCCGCGTCCGCCGTCGGCGCGTCGCACACGAACCCGCGGCAGACGTACGCCGTGACCTGCCCGTTCCGCTGCTCCCTCGCGTGCAGCAGCGGCAGTTCGGCCGGGTCCTCGCCCGCCGCGACGACCGCGCCGGGCGCGGTGCCGAGCAGCGCGACGCGGTGCAGTTCGCCGCCGACGGGGCCGGCGACGGCGATCTCCCGGGGCCCGTCGAGCAGCGCCTCGGCGACGGCGAGGCCGTGCCCGATGTGACGAGGAGCACGCGGCGCGAGCGCCTTCACGACGCCCAACGCCCGCTCCGCCGCAGCGCGGTGGGGTTCGGACCCGGTGTGCGCGGCGTAACTCAGGAGCGCGCCCGCCGCCGCGGTCCAGCCGGACGGGACGGCGTTGTCGGTCGGGTCCTGCGGGCGGCGGATCAGCCGCTCGGCGTCCTCCGCGGTGTCGAACAGCTGGCCGTCCTCGCCGCTGAAGCGGGTGAGGACCTGGTCCAGCAGGAAGCCGGCGAACTCCAGCCACACGCCCTCGCCGGTCACCGACGCGAGCGCGAGGAAGCCCTCGGCGACGTCGGCGTAGTCCTCCAGGACCCCCGCGTTGGCGCCCGCGCGGCCGTCCCGGGAGGTGCGGGTCAGGTGCGCCTGCTCGTCCATGTGGACGCGGAGCAGCAGATCGGCGGCCTCGGTGGCGCGTTCGACGAGGTCGGGGCGGTCGAAGTAGGCGCCGGTCTCGGCGAGGGCGGCGATCGCGAGGCCGTTCCAGGCGGCGACCACCTTGTCGTCGCGGCCGGGGCGGGGGCGGGCTGCGCGGGCGTCGAGGAGCTTTCGCCGGATGTCCTGCGGGGCGTCCCCGCGCGGGAGTCGCAGCACCGAGGCGCCCTCCTCGAACGTGCCCTCCTCGGTCACGCCGAACGCCTCGGCCGCGCGTGCGCCGTCCTCCTCGCCCAGCACGTCGCGTAGTCGGGCCGGAGTCCAGACGTAGAACGCGCCCTCCTTGTGGTGGCCCTCTCCCGTGCCGTCGTCGCTGTCCGCGTCGAGCGCGGAGGCGAACCCGCCCTCGTTCGTGCGGAGTTCGCCGACCATGAAGTCGGCCGTCTCCAGCGCGACCCGCCGGGCGAGCTCGCTGCCGGTGGAGCGCCACAGGTGCGCGTACGCGCGGCACAGCAGCGCGTTGTCGTACAGCATCTTCTCGAAGTGCGGCACGGTGAACGTGCGGTCGACGGCGTACCGGGCGAATCCGCCGCCGAGCTGGTCGTAGATCCCGCCCCGCGCCATCTTCTCGCACGTCTCGACGGCCATCTGGAGCGCGCCCTCGGCGCCGGTCCTGGCGTGGTGCCGCAGCAGGAACTCGATCACCATCGACGGCGGGAACTTCGGCGCGCCGCCGAACCCGCCGTGCTCCGCGTCGAAGTCCCGCGTCAGCCCGAGCAGCGCCCGCGCCAACTCCTCCTCGCCGGGCGGCTCCTGGCCCTCGTAGCGGATCTCCCGCTGTGCGAGGTCCCGCACGATCTTCCCCGCGACCTCGCCGACCTCGTCCCGCCGGTCGGTCCACGCCGCCCGCACGCCCTCCAGCACCTGCCGGAAGGACGGCATCCCGTGCCGGGGCTCCGGCGGGAAGTACGTCCCGAAGTAGAACGGCTCCCCTTCCGGCGTCATGAACACCGTCATCGGCCACCCGCCCTGCCCGGTCGCCGCCTGCACCGCCTCCATGTACACCGCGTCCACATCCGGCCGCTCCTCCCGGTCCACCTTCACGCTCACGAAGTGCGCGTTCAGATAACCGGCGGTCCCGGCGTCCTCGAACGACTCGTGCGCCATCACGTGGCACCAGTGGCACGCGCTGTACCCCACGCTCAGCAGCACCGGCACGTCCCGCCGCCGCGCCTCCTCGAACGCCTCGGGGATCCAGGGCCACCAGTCGACGGGGTTGTCGGCGTGCTGGAGCAGGTACGGGGAGGTCGCGCCGGCCAAGCGGTTCATGCACCCCAGCCTCTCACAGCGCCGACGGCGGCCACCGGAAGCGGCGCCCGCCCTCGCGGACCGCCCCCGGGGGGCTGCGGCCGTGGGACCCGGGCTCCGCCGGCCGAGGCAGAGAGGCGGTCGCGTACGTCGGCGGAGTTCGCGTGCCGGACCCCCGCGGACGGGGGCGGGCGAGCCGGGCGGCGTCAGCGGCCGGGATCGCAGACGGCCGCGAAGCGGCGGGTGAGGGTGGACCAGACGGGAGTCGCGCGGGGGGCGTGCGCGGTGGCGCGGGCGGTGAGGGCGGCGGGGTCGAGGCCGAGGGCGGCGAGCCGGTCGCGGTCCCAGGCGGCGACGTCGGCGGCGGTCGCCTCGGGGTGGAACTGCAGGCCCCAGGCGCGGGGGCCGACGCGGAACGCCTGGTACGGGCACGCCTCGTTGTCGGCCAGCCAGACGGCGCCGGGCGGCAGCACAGTGATCGCGTCCACGTGCCGCTCGACGGCGGTCACCGCGGTGCCGAGCCCCGCGAACAGCGGGTCCTGCGCGCACTCGGGCCGCAGCCGCAGCGCCACGCTGCCGTACTCCGGCGTCCCGTGCCGCGCCCGGACCGTCCCCCCGGCCACCTGCGCGAGCAGCTGCCCGCCGAGGCAGATCCCGAGCATCGGCGTCCCCTCCGCGACGGCCTCCCCGACCAGCCGCCGCACCGGCGCCAGCCACGGCGCGCGCCCGTCGTCGTCCGGCATGAACCCCCCGCCCATGACGACCAGCGGCCGCCCCGCCAGCCGCCCCGGCAGCGCCTCCCCCGCGTACGGACGCACCACCTCGACGGCCAGCCCCTCCTCCTCCCACCACCCCGCGAGCCTCCCCGGCCCACCCCGCACCGTGTTCTGCACGACCAGAACCGTGATCACCGTGCCACCTCCGCCAGCTGACCGAAGCACCGCCGTCCATGGTGACGCGCGGGGCCCGCAGCCCGATGGCCGGCGCCGCGGTCCCAGCCGATCGGGAGGCCCACGTACTGGTCGGCCAGGTCCGCCGCCGCGTAGCCGCCGGCGGCGATGCGGCGCAGGTGGGTGAGGTGGAGGCGGTCGTCGAACGGGGTCTGGTCGGGGGCGCGGTGGAGGAGGGCGGTCAGCGACGAGGAGAAGTGCTCGGCCTGCCAGACCCGGCGCAGGCACGTCGCGGAGTAGGCGTCGAGCAGCGCGGTGGAGCCGGTGGTGTGGCGGGCGCGCAGGGCGCGGGCCAGGACGACGACGTCGGCGACGGCGAGGTTGAGGCCCTTCGCGCCGGTCGGCGGGACGATGTGCGCGGCGTCGCCGGCGAGGAAGAGCCGGCCGTGGCTCATCGGCTCGGTGACGGAGCTGTGCATCGGGACGACGGACCGGGCGGTGATCGGCCCGCGCTCCGGCTTCCGGCCGCCGTCGACGGCGAGGCGCGCGCCGAGTTCGTCCCGGATCCGGTCGTCGGGCCAGTGCGCCGGGTCGGTGCCGTTGGGCACCTGCAGGTAGAGGCGGCTGACCGTGGCCGAGCGCATGCTGTGCAGGGCGAAGCCGGCGTACACGAGGTGGTCGCACGACGGGGGCGCGTCGGCGAGGACGCCCAGCCAGGAGTACGGGTAGGAGCGGGTGTACGTGGTGCGGACGCCGGCCGGCACCGCCCGGCGGGCGACGCCGTGGAAGCCGTCGCACCCGGCGACGCGAGCAGCAGCCCGGCGGGCCCCGCCGACGATCCCCACGGTGGTCCGCATCAGGGCCCCTTCGCCGCGACGGTCCCCCCTGCCCGGTGCCGTCGCACATCCTCCCGTACCGCCCCCGGGCCCTCGCCCGCGTCGAGGCGGGCGGTGCGGCGGACGCCGGCCACGCGGCGGTAGGAGGCGTCGAGGAGTTCGGCGACCTCGCGCCAGTCGACGGCCTCGGGCGGGACGGTGCCCGCGGCGGAGAGGTCGAGTCCGGTCCAGCCGGCGGGGGCGAGGTAGGCGGGGGCGAACGCGCGGGGGTCCTCGGCGAGCGCGGCACGCTCGGAGTCGTCGGGGAGGACGAGCAGGGCGTGGTCGTGGACCACGCGCTCCGCCCCGGGCGCCTTGGTGGAGCCGCCGTACCAGGCGAAGAACCTCCCCGCGCCGGCCCGGAAGCCGGGCCGGCCGTGCGCGACCCGCTCCACCGCGTCGGGGAAGGCGAGGGCCACCTCCCGCAGCCGCACCAGGTACGGGTCGTCGTCCTCGAACATCACCGGATGGGTCATGCCACCGCCTCCACCGGCTGGCGGAGGATCGTGCGCAGGCGGGCGGGCGCGGTGCGGCGCGCGTCGGAGAGGTAGATCTCGTGGTGGAGGCCGCGCGGCTTGAGGTGCCGGGCGGGCATGAACTCGTCGTGCATGCGGGCGATCGCGGGGCCCTCCTGGTCGTACGGGCCGACGTGCAGGACCTGCACGCAGGGGCCCTCCTCGAACCTCGTGAAGCGCACCCGGTCGGCCGCGGCCGGGGCCTTGCGCGCGACGGCCCGCTCCAGTCCCGCGCGGAACAACTCCTCGGTGATCCAGTCGGGTTGGACGATCATCAGCCGCCACTTCCACGCGTCCTCGTCGCGGGACGCGGTGAACGCGCCCAGGTCGTCGGCCCACCACAGCCCCTCCAGCGGCCCGACGGTGTGCTTGCGCCCCACCTCCTCGACGGCGAGGGCGCGCACGGCGTAGGCGGTGGTGTACAGCGCCTCGACCACGTCCGTGTAGAGCCGGGACGTGTTCGGACTGCCCTCGCCGTCCGCGGTGACGAAGCCCAGCGTAGGCACGTCCACCCGCTCGATGCGGCCCTTCGCACCGTAGAGGTGCCGCAGGTCCTTCTTGACGTCGTAGTTGTCCACGCACCCTCCCGGAGGCGACGGCGGTCCGTCCACCGTAGACGGGAACGCCCCGCCCCGCCGTGGTTCGGCGGGACGGGGCGTCGCGGGACGGGCGGGGCTAGTGGAGCGCGTCCGGACGGCGTCGCTTGAGGGCGACGTTCGTCAGGACGAGGCCGGCGACGAGGAGCGCGCCGACGATGCCGAGGACCGGCGCGAGCGGCCAGCCGGTGTCGGGCAGCGCGCCGCCGGGCGGCACGGAGCCGCTCGGAGTGGATCCGCCTGGGGGCGTGCTGCCGCCGTCGGAGGGCGACGGCGTCGGCATCGGCGTCGAGGTCGACGGCGAGGGGGTCGGGGACGGGGGGACGTAGGTGTTGGTGATCCGGACGATGCTCGGGGCGTCGCTGACGGTCTCGGGCAGGATGGTCACCTCGGCGGCGTTCCCCTCCCCGTCGGCGCTGCTCTGCGCCCCGTCGGTCTCCGTCTCCCAGACCCGGCAGACCGCGCCGGCCGAGACCTGCTCGACGACGAGCGGCTCACCGGGCGCCAGGTCGGCGGTACCGGTGCGCACGACCACCGGGTCGCCGGTGTCGGGGGTGACGGTGCACTCGTACTCGACGGTGAACGGTCCGGCGCTGCCGTCGAGCGGGGTCCCCTCGACGGTCTTCTCGACGCGCAGGGTGCCGAAGACCATCCCGACGCCGGACTTCGGCGGCTCGGTGACCGGGAGGACCTGGTCGTTCGAGCCGACCCGCACGGTCTCCTTGTTGGCGAAGGAGTTCCAGGCGAGGGACGGGTCCTCACGGGTGCCGCGGTCGGAGAGGTCGGCCGGGGAGGACATGGTGAAGGCCAGGACGAAGCCGTCGCCAGGGGCGAGACCGCCGCCGTCGAAGTCGATGTGCGTGAAGAAGGCGGTGTCGTCCGCGGACCAGTCGCCCACGTAGTCGGCGGGGTTGCAGTCGCGGGTGGGGGTGGGCACCTCGTCGCGGCAGGGCTGCGGCGTGGTGGTGTACTCGAACGTCGGCGTGCCGGGGCCGTCCTCGGTGACCGCGCTCGCGAGCCTCGGCCGCGGGTCCCACTCGGTGCCGCGCGGGTTGTCGCCGAGCAGGACGCCCGTGTCGCCGACGAAGGGCAGTACGTCGAGCAGGTCGTAGTCCATCGCCGGGTTGGTGCCGATGTTGTCGACGCTGATCCGGTGCCGGTAGTCCTGCCCCGGCAGCACCAGAGCGGTGCAGGGGAAGCGGGTGTAGACGGCGCCGTCGAAGGTGCGGGTCGGGCAGGTGGTGTCGTCGACGGACGAGTACTCGCCGGTCAGGGAGTTGTAGAAGCCCAGGTCGGCGTTGCCGTTCACCCACTTGCGGGAGTCGAACGCACTGCCCGCCTGGGTGGTGATCGTGGCGGTGGAGGTGCAGTAGGTGCCCTCGCCGTAGTCCGGGTCGTCGGTCCTCTCACCGAGCCGCGGGGAGGCCGGGTCGCAGGGCACGTCCTCGCCCGGCGAACTCGCGCCGAAGGTGTTGGGGATCTGCGTGCCGGCCTCGACACCGCCGGCCAGCTTGACACCGAAAGTGATCTTGACCTCCGCGCCCGGGTAGAACACCCAGTCGGGGAAGTCCCAGGTGAGAGAGGTGATCTTCCCGCTGTCGTCGCGCTCGGCGGTGAAGTCGATCTCCGCGGGCTGCGGGGTGCCGTCGGGGGTGGTGACGGTGATGGAGTAGTAGCCGCTGTCGCCGGCGAAGTCCTCGTCCACGACGAGCTGGTCGGGGATCGGGTCGGTGATGCGCAGCGGGTCGATCGGGGCGTCGCCGGTGTTCTTCACCGTGAGGGTGAAGGGCTGGGTGACACCCGGCCTGAGGACGGCGTCCTGCGTCTTCTCGACGTAGAGCTGCGGGTCGCCCTCGACGATGTTCAGGTCGGCTTCGGCCGGCGGGATGGTGAACGTCCCGTACATGTCGCTGGAGCCGGTGCCGGTCACCGTGTCCTCGAGCGTGTCCGGGATCTCGGTGTCCGGGTCGGAGCGCAGGGTCTGGCGCGGTGTGACGACGAAGCAGACCGAGGCGTTGGAGCAGGCCCCGTCGAACGTCGGGGACCCCTCGACGGGAACGATCTTGTCGCCGCCCGTCGAGCGGAAGCTCACCCGGATGCCGATGACGTCGGCCGCGTCGACACCGGCCGGCAGGCCGGGGGTGTCGCTGGTGGTCCACTCGCCCTGGACGATCGTGGGCGTGGCACCTCCGCAGGCCGCCGTGCAGACGTCGACCTTCACCTCGTTCGCGCCCTTGGGGAAGGAGACGCCGGTCAGCCGGACGAAGTCGACCGCGTCGAAGAAGTCGGTGTCGAAGTCGGTCGCGACGAGCGAGCCGAGGTTCACGTTGCCCTTGTTGACGACGGTGAGCGTGGCCCTGACCTCGGCCGCCGGGGCGCCCGGGTAGGGGCGGTCCACGGTGGAGGGGTCGAGCGTCTTGTTGAGCGAGGCGGAGGAGCTGGCGTCGCCGACGGTCGCGTTGTCGGAGCAGAACGAGTCGAGCGTCTCGCCGTCGCTGGTCGCCACCGCGCAGTTGGTGATGACGGTGCCGTTGGGGACGTCGTCCCGCAGCTGGACGGTGACCTGCGCGCTGACGGACGCGCTGACCGGCAGGCCGCCGGGCACGACGATCCGCACGCCGGTCGCCCGCTCCAGGAGGTCGGCGTCGTCGGCGTCGTACGCCACCCACGCGTCGGCGTCCGGGTCGTAGACCTCCAGGTCGTAGTCGAGGCTCGGCGGGGTGATCGTCGGGGTGACGGAGACGATCTCCAGCGAGTCGAACGGGTTGCCGGGCGCGGTCGGGTCGGTCGGGTCGCTGACGACCACCGGGCCGTCGAGCGGCACGTTCCCGCGGTTGGTGAGCCCGATGGTGAAGGTGACCGGCTGGCCGGGCGGGATCGAGGTCTGCGAGGCGTCCTTGTCGCCCTCGCCCTCCTTGTTCGGCACCTCGACGTCGAGGGTCGCGCAGACGTTGCCGGCCGCGCTGCCCGAGCCGTTGGAGGTGTTGGACGCGCTGCCGTCGGCGCAGTTCTTCACGCCGTCCTCGGCGTCGCCCTCGTTCGCGGTGTCGTTGAGGGTGCCGTGCAGGTCGAGGCCCGCCGTGGCGTCCTCCTCGATCGTGCCGTTGCCGTCCGCGTCCTCGCCCGTGTACGTCACGGTGACCGACGCGGCCGGGCCGCCGCCGGGGCAGCCCAGGTCGGCGGTCTGGGTGGCGGGCGGGTTGGTGAACGTCTGCGCCGGCGGCGTCGAGCCGTCGCGGCAGGTGACGGTCAGGGTGGCGTCGGTGGCGCCGGCCGGGAACCGCAGCCGGGCCTCGGTGACGTCCAGCTTGTCGAACTCGCTGGCGGCGGAGGTCGACGGCTCGGTGATCGTCATCTCGTTCACCGGGAACGGCGAGGTGTTCTTCGAGTCGATCTTGGCGGTGACGGGGGCGTCGGTGCCGATGACGGCGACGCCGTCGGCCGTCCAGTCGTCGTTCGTGTCCGAGTAGACGCTCTTGGTCAGGTCGATCGACGCGGTGTTCGGCAGGATGTCGTGGTCCGCGCAGGCGGGCTTGCCGTTGAGGATGTCGTCGCCCGAACGCAGTGCGGGCTGCTGGCAGTTGCTCACCGTCTGCCGCTCGCTGGGGTCGATCGGCTGACCGGTGGAGCGGGCGGTGTCACGCAGCTCGACGGTCATCTCGACCTCGGCGCCGTCCGCGTCCGGGGGGAGCGGCGTCCCCGCGGAGTTGGAGAAGACGTAGACGACACCGGTGATGTCGGCCGGGTCGACGCCCGCCGGCAGCTCGATGTCGGGGCCGGGGCCGACGGGGCCCGCGATCAGCTCGTCCTCGGTGCAGTCGCCCCCGGGCTTGGTGCACACCAGGACCTGCACCTGGTCGGCGCCGTCGGGGAACCGGGTGACGGGGCCGATCTGGGTCACGTCGAAGTTCTCGTAGAGCTCCGGGTCGGTCTCCTCGATGATCAGCGAGTCGACCTCGGTCGACGTGGAGGAGGTGGTCGCCGCGCCCAGCGTGATCGTCGACTCCTGGCCGCTGCCGGCCACGCTCGCCTCGGGGGTCCAGGTCTTCGTGCCCTTGCCGCCCGGCCGGTCGGGGACGGTGACGGTCTGGGTGTCGTCGTCGTCCGCGGGCGGCGCGTTGTCCGCGTCCGCCGTCGCCGCGTTCGTGATCGTGTCGCCGTCGGCCAGGTCGGTGTCCTCCGGGACCCGGACCGTGAGGAGGATGTCGGCCGACGCGCCCGCGGCGAGGCCCACCGAACCGGGCGGGTTCGGCGGGGAGGGCAGCGGCGAGGTGAAGTCGGCCGTCACCGTGCCTGTGGCGTCGTCGTAGTCGATCGTGTAGTTCGCGCCGTCCGCGGGGACGGCGGTCAGCTCCAGCCCCGGCGGCAAGGTGTCGGTCATCGAGGCGTTCACACAGGCCGAGACCAGCGACGAGCAGGACACCGTGATCCGGTAGGTGAACTCCGAGCCGGGCACCAGCGGGTCGGGGACGTCGACGGCCTGCTTGTCGATCGTCACCAGCGCGTCGTCGGCGGCCCGTGTCCTCTTCCCGGCCTTCCCGGACTTCGCGGCCTTCTTCGGCTTCTCCGCCTTCGGCGACGCCTTCCCCGTCGGGGACGGGGACGCGGACGCGGACGCGGAGGCCGGCGCCGAACCGCTCGGCACCGGAACCGGCGACGGGCTCCCCGACGGCGACGGGCTCCCCGACGGTGACGGGCTCGGCGACGGCAGCGCCGCGGCCGTCCCCCCGATCAGCGCGGCCTGCATCGCGATCAACGCGAGCAGCCCGCGTCTCCTCGCTCTTCTCCCGTACGGCATGCGCCACTCCCAAAGCCTGAGGAATCGTCCGAAAACGGACAGATGCCCTCGACCCTAGGAGCCGCATTAATCTGACAAACAGGACACGCGGTCGGCGCCCCCGATTCCACCCGCCCGGCGCAGCGGGCCCCGCGGTGGCGGGTGCGCCGCCCGACGGGTCAGCTGCGGGGCGGGGTGCCGTCCGCCTTCGCGGACGTGGGGGACTCCTTGAAGTCGACGCGCCCCATGTGCCGCGTCATGGACTTCATCAGCGCCCACACCGCGACCGCCATCACCGCGAACACGATGAACCCGAGGACGCCGGGCGTCACCTTGTCCTTGTCCAGCTCCGCGGCCAGCGGGACGAGCTGGGTCAGTACCTGGTGTGCACTCATGTCAAGCATTGTCGCGCACGCCCGCGAAGAGGTCGTCCTCGGGGAGGGACACGTCGACCCGCGACTTCGCCAGCTCGTACTCCTCCGTCGGCCAGATCTCCTTCTGCACCTCCAGCGGCACCCGGAACCAGCCGCCGTCGGGGTCGATCTGCGTCGCGTGCGCGATCAGCGCCTTGTCGCGGATCTCGAAGAAGTCCGCGCACGGCACGTGCGTGGTGAGCGTCCGCTCGGCGCGCTCGAACTCCTTCCACCGCTCCAGCCACTCCCCGTACGGCGACTCCAGGCCCCGGGCGAGCAGCCCCTCGTGCAGGGCGACGGTGCGCGGCTTGTTGAACCCCTGGTTGTAGTAGAGCTTGCTCGGCTCGAAGACCGGCCCGAACTCCGCCTCGGGGTACTTCACCGGGTCGTTCGCGCCCTCGAAGGCCGCCATCGAGATCTGGTGGGTCATGATGTGGTCCGGGTGCGGGTAGCCGCCGTTCTCGTCGTAGGTCGTGATGACCTGCGGACGGAACGCCCGGATCGAGCGGACCAGCCGGCCGGCCGCCTCGTCCACGTCCTCCAGCGCGAAGCAGCCCTGCGGCAGCGGCGGCAGCGGGTCGCCCTCGGGCAGCCCCGAGTCGACGAACCCCAGCCACTCCTGCCGCACGCCGAGGATCTCGCGCGCCTCGTCCATCTCCTTGCGGCGCACCTCGTGGATGTTCGCCTCGATATAGGGGTCGCCCTGCAGCCGCGGGTTGAGGATCGAGCCCCGCTCGCCGCCGGTGCAGGTCACGACGAGGACGTCCACGCCCTCGGACACGTACTTCGCCATGGTGGCCGCACCCTTGGACGACTCGTCGTCCGGGTGGGCGTGCACGGCCATCAGTCGCAGCTGCTCAGTCAAGACCTGATCCTCAGTGATTCGTCGCGTCGGGCTCCTTCTATAGTGACGGACCGGGGGGCCGAAACATTCCGGTATCCGGGGTTCGCCGCAGGCCCGGTCCCGGACGCGAGAGGACGATCATGAGCACGCAGCGCGAGACCCCGCCTGCGGGCCGCTACGGCGCTCCCGCCGACGCCCGCGCCGACCACCGCCTCAAGCGGCTCGGCCTCGTCCTCGGCGTCCTCTTCCTCGCCGTGCTCGGCTGGATCGGCTACCACTACGTGTCCGGCGAGCGGGCCCTCAGCGCCCAGATCGTGACCTTCGACGCCGTCTCGGACAGCCGCGTCGAGATCGAGCTCGACGTGACGAAGTCGACGGGGACGGCCGGCACCTGCACCGTGCGGGCGCTGGACGAGTTCCACGGCGAGGTCGGCCGCAAGGACGTCCGCTTCGCGTCCGGGCAGTCCGTCTCCGGTCTCACCGTCGATCTGCGGACCACCGCGCGGGCCACCAGCGCCGAGCTCGTCGGCTGCGCCCGCCGGGACTCCTGAGGGCGACCCCCGGGCCCCGCTGACCTGCGGGGACCGGATTCACGCGCGCTGAGTCCTCCCCGACTTCGTCCGGAATTGTTAGGCTCGTGGTTTCGCCCGCCTCTGGAGGCACATCCTTCGGGGGAGGGCGATGCTTTGTATTCCCGTACCTACGAGGAGCGACCCGTGGCCCAGACCAGCGAAAACGTCACCTGGCTCACCCAGGAGGCGTACAACAAGCTC
The DNA here is from genome assembly GCF_042728285.1 of Streptomyces sp. NPDC060194. NCBI lineage: Bacteria > Bacillati > Actinomycetota > Actinomycetes > Kitasatosporales > Streptomycetaceae > Streptomyces > Streptomyces sp. NPDC060194. Next base: position 14,981 of record NZ_JBHWZH010000082.1, read on the forward strand.
AAGGACGAGCTTGAGTACCTGTCGGGTCCCGCACGCTCGGAGATCGCCGTCAAGATCGCGGCGGCCCGCGAGGAGGGCGACCTGCGCGAGAACGGCGGCTACCACGCGGCCAAGGAGGAGCAGGGCAAGCAGGAGCTGCGCATCCGGCAGCTCACCCAGCTCCTGGAGGGCGCGAAGGTCGGCGAGGCGCCGGCCGAGGAGGGCGTCGTCGCCCCCGGCATGGTCGTCACGATCGCCTTCGACGGCGACGAGGACGACACCGAGACCTTCCTCCTCGCCTCCCGCGAGTACGCCTCCGACGACATCTCCACCTACTCGCCGCAGTCCCCGCTCGGCGTCGGCGTCAACGGCAAGAAGGTCGGCGAGGACGCGGTGTACGAGCTGCCGAACGGCAAGCAGGCGTCGGTGCGGATCCTCGACGCGAAGCCGCACGCGGGCTGAGCCCCGCCCCCGGTCGCACCGAAGCCCCCGCCCGATTGACCGGGCGGGGGCTTCGGCGTGTGCGTCAGCCGCTCGCCTTGCGGTACTTGCGCACCGCGAGCGTGCGGAAGACCAGGATGATCAGCACGGACCAGATGACGGACGCCAGGACCGGGTTCTCCATCGGCCAGGCGCCGGTCACCGACTTCGGCACGCCGGGGATCGTGTTCCCGAAGAGCTCGCGCGCCCCCGCGACCGTCGCGCTGAAGGGGTTCCACTCCGCGACGTACTGCAGGAACTTCGGCATGCCGTTGACCGGCACGAAGGCATTCGAGATGAACGTCAGCGGGAAGAGCCAGATGATCCCGCCGGAGGTCGCCGCCTCGGGGGTGCGCACCGAGAGGCCGATGAGCGCGCCGACCCAGGTGAACGCGTAGCCGAGCAGCAGGAGCAGGGCGAAGCCCGCGAGCACCTTGCCGAGGTTCTCGTCCGTGCGCCAGCCGACGATCAGCGCGACGATCGCGAGGACGGCGAGCGTGATGGCCGTCTGGACCAGGTCCGCGAGGGTGCGGCCGGTCAGGACGGCGCCGCGGGCCATCGGCAGCGACCGGAAGCGGTCGACGAGCCCCTTCTGGGAGTCGTCGGCGATGCCCGCCGCCGCGCCGGCGGTGGCGAACGTCACCGTCTGCGCGAAGATGCCGGCCATCAGGAAGTTCGTGTACGCCTCCTTGCTGACGCCGGCGCCGGGGATGTTGATCGAGCCGCCGAAGACGTAGGTGAACAGGACGACGAACATCACCGGCTGGATGACCCCGAACAGGATCATCTCGGGGATGCGGGTCATCCGGATCAGGTTCCGCTTGGCGACGACGAGCGAGTCGCCGATCGACTGGGCGACGCCGCCCTTGGGGGCGGGGGCCAGGGTGGTGGCCGTGGTGCCGGGGGTGCTCACTTGCCCGCCTCCTTCGACGCCGTCTCCGCCGCCTCGTCCTTGCCGTCGTCGTCCGGCCTGACCTCCGCGGCGTGCCCCGTCAACGAGATGAACACGTCGTCCAGGGTGGGCCGCCGCAGCCCGATGTCGTCGATCTCGACGCCGCGGGCGTCCAGTTCGCGGATGACCTCGGCGAGCAGCTTCGCGCCGCCGGTGACGGGGACGGTCAGCTTGCGGGTGTGGTCCTCGACCGCCACCTCGCCCTTGCCGAGCGCGCCCAGCACCTCGACGGCCGGGGTGATCTCCTCGCGCGCGTGGACGACGACCTCGACGCGCTCGCCGCCGGTCCGCGCCTTCAGCTCGTCGGAGGTGCCGCGGGCGATGACCTTGCCGTGGTCGATGACGCAGATGTCGTGCGCGAGGTGGTCGGCCTCCTCCAGGTACTGGGTGGTGAGCAGGAGGGTGGTGCCGCCGTCGACGAGCTCGCGGATGACGTCCCACAGCTGCTGCCGGTTGCGCGGGTCGAGACCGGTCGTCGGCTCGTCCATGAACATCACCGGCGGGGAGACCACCAGCGCCGCCGCGAGGTCGAGCCGACGGCGCATGCCGCCGGAGTACGTCTTGGAGGGGCGGTCGGCCGCGTCGGCGAGGTTGAACCGCTCCAGGAGCTCCGCGGCGCGCGACTTCGCCTGCTTCTTGGGGAGTTGGTAGAGCCGGCCCACCATCTCCAGGTTCTCCCGGCCGGTCAGGTACTCGTCGACCGCCGCGAACTGGCCGGACAGGCCGATCGAGCGGCGCACCTCGTTCGGCCGGGCGACGACGTCGATGCCGGCGACGGTCAGCGTGCCGCTGTCGGGGGTCAGCAGCGTCGTGAGACAGCGGACGGCGGTGGTCTTGCCCGCGCCGTTCGGGCCGAGCAGGCCCAGTACGGTGCCTTCGGGGACGTCGAGGTCGACGCCGTCCAGAGCCTTGACATCGCCGAAGGACTTGACCAGTCCCTCGGCGTGAATGGCACCTGGCATAAAGGGTCACTCCCAGGGTCGATGGGTTTCCCGCAAGCCTAGGCAGGCGGGGGGATCGCGCGCGCGGGAAACCGCGTGCGGCGGGGGCTCACGGTAACGCGCTATATCGCGACCCTCAACCGGTTTTCGCGGGTGGACGGGCCGCGGGGACCGACCCGCCCGGCTGCCGACGCCACCGGCCGGGGGCCGTACCCGCGGCGAAGCCGCGAACCCCCGCGTTGCGGGCCGCCCGAGGCCGTACTCTGTCCCCCAGTCCTCCCTCAAGTGATGAATCGAGCCCACGGCCATGCCCTCCTCCCCGGACATGTCGACCGATCTCGACCCCGCCCTGCTCGACACGCTCCAGCACGAGGTCGCCGTCTTCGCGCGGCGCGCGGAGCAGACGAGGCTCGGTGGGGTCGGTCAGGTGCGGAACTCCATGGACCGTGCCGCGTACCTGCTGCTCAACCGGCTCGACAAGGAGGGCCCCACAGGGGTGAAGGCGCTCGCCGCGGGGATGGGGATCGACTCCTCCACCGTCACCCGTCAGGTCGCGCCGCTCGTCGACACCGGCCTGGTCACCCGCACCTCGCACCCCGACGACGGCCGGGCCGTCGTCCTGCAGCTCTCCCCGCGCGGCCGCGCCCGGCTGGAGGAGGTCAGGGCGTCGCGGCGCGAGCTGATGGCCCGGCTCACCGCGGGCTGGCCGGCGGACGAGCGCGCCGCGTTCACCGCGTACCTCTCCCGCTTCAACGAGGCGATGTCCTCCTGGGCCGGCGGCGGCCCCGCCGACGGGACGGAGCCCGTGCCGGGCTCTTGACCCGCGGCCCGCGGGGGTCGTCCCATGGGGGCGGGAGGCCCCGGTGCGCAGAGAAGGAACGACCCGACAGGCCCGGAACGAGCGGGAGTTCGCCCTGTTCGTCGCCGGCGCGTCCGGGCGCCTGCTGCACGTCGCGACCCTGCTGACCGCGGAGCCCCCCGCCGCGAACCCGCACGCCCGGCGGCTCCTCCTGCGCGCCCTCGCCCGCACCTACGCGACCTGGGGCCGCGTGCCCGGCGAGGACCCCTACGACCGCACCCGGCAGGACGTCGCCCTGCGCTTCGGCCACACCGCGTGGCGGCAGCGGGGCTGCGCCGGGGGGCTGCTCGCGGCCGTCCCGCCGCGCGAGCGCGTCGTCCTCGTCCTCCGGCTCGCCGAGGGGCTGCCCGAGGAGCAGACCGCGGCGGTGCTCGGGCTGCCGGTCGAGCGGGTCCGCGTGCTGTGCGCGCGGGCCGTCCACCGGCTCGTCGGCACGTCGGGACCGGTCGCGTGATCCGCGGCCGCCGGATGGAGGACCGCGTGCGGGACCTGCTCGCAGGCCCGTATCCGTCCGTCCCGGCCGACCTCGGCCCCTCCGCCACGGCCCTCGGCGCCCGCCGCGCCCGCCGCAGGCTGCGGGTGCGGCGGGCCGTGGCCCTCACGGCGATCGCCGTCGCCGTCGCGGCGGCGATCTGGCTCGGCATCACCCAGCCGTGGGTCCCCGAGCCGGTGGACACCACACCGCGGTGGTGAGGCCGACCGCAGCGAGCGCACACGTCGCGGCGCTGGGCACGATGCGCTGTGCCCACCCGTGCCGGCGAAAATCCTCAGCCCGGCCGGCGCTTGAGGCCGCGCGGCCGAAGGCCGTGCATCCGGGGCGGAGCCCCGGGAGGGGGCGGGCACGCAGCCCCCACCCCAGGTACGCCTAGGCGAGCGCTGCGCGGAGGTCCGCGAGGAGGTCGTCCGCAGACTCGATGCCGACGGAGAGGCGGACGAGGTCGGAGGGCACCTCCAGGAGGGAGCCGGCGACACTCGCGTGCGTCATGCGGCCGGGGTGCTCGATGAGGGACTCGACACCACCGAGCGACTCACCGAGGGTGAACAGCTTCGCCCGGTCGCAGACCTCGACCGCCGCGGCCTCGCCGTCCGCCACGCGGAAGGACACCATGCCGCCGAAGGACTTCATCTGCTTGACGGCCACGTCGTGCCCGGGGTGCGACTCCAGCCCCGGGTACAGCACGGAGGACACCCGCGGGTGCGCGGAGAGCATCTCCGCCACGCGCGAGGCGTTCTCACTGTGCCGGTCCATCCGCACCGCCAGCGTCTTCACCCCGCGCAGCACCAGCCACGCGTCGAACGGCCCCGCCACCGCGCCCATCGCGTTCTGGTGGAACGCCAGCTCCTCGCCGAGCGCCTCGTCCGCCGTCACGAGCGCACCGCCGACCACGTCGGAGTGCCCGCCCATGTACTTCGTGGTGGAGTGCACGACGACGTCCGCACCCAGCGCCAGCGGCTGCTGCAGGTAGGGGCTCGCGAACGTGTTGTCGACGACGAGCCGCGCCCCGATCGACCGCGCCACCCCCGCGACCGCCGCGATGTCGGTGATCCCGAGCAGCGGGTTGCTCGGCGTCTCCACCCAGACCAGCTTCGTCCGCTCCGTCGCCGCCGCCCGCACGGCCTCCACGTCGGAGGTGTCCGCGACGGAGAACTCCACGCCCCAGCGCCCCGCGACCTTCGCGAAGAGCCGGAACGTGCCCCCGTAGGCGTCGTTCGGGATGACGACGTGGTCGCCGGGCGCGAGCAGCGCCCGCAGCAGGCAGTCCTCCGCGGCGAGCCCGGACGCGAAGGCCAGGCCCCGGCGCCCGCCCTCCAGCGCGGCGAGGTTCTCCTCCAGCGCCGACCGCGTCGGGTTCGCGCTGCGGCTGTACTCGTAGCCGCCGCGCAGCCCGCCGACGCCGTCCTGCTTGTAGGTGGAGACCTGGTAGATCGGCGGGACCACGGCTCCGGTCAGCGGGTCGGCCGTGTTGCCCGCGTGGATCGCGATGGTCTCGAAGTTCTGGTGCGCTGTGCTCTCGGTGCGTCGCTCGTCGCTCATACGCCCCGAGCGTAGTCCTGCCCGACGGGCGCTCCCGCCGCCCGGGGACAATGGAGCCATGGAGATTCTCTGGCTGCTCATGACCGCCGCCCTGCTCGGCGTGCTGGTGACGCACTTCCTCCGCCGCGGCCGCGGCGGCGGCATCCGGCTCGCCGAGCCGGGCTCGCCGGACGCCGCGGACCCCGCGGCCTACGGTTTCGCGCGCCAGGAGGACCTGGACGTCCGGCTGCCGGGGCCCGACCAGGACCTGGTGGACGTGGTCGAGCACCTGGAGCGCACCCAGGAGTGGCAGGTCGCGGCGCAGCTGCTCGCGACCACGCCGAAGGAGGGCGAGCTGCGCTGGCAGCGGGTGGCGTCGCTGGCCGGGGCGGCCGCGCTGGCGCTCGCGCAGCAGCCGGGGGCGGGCGGCCGGTGGCTGCGCGAGTGGCGGATCGCCGCGCCGAAGGACGCGGGCGGCGCGGCCGTGCACGCGGAGTTCCTGGTGCAGCAGGCGTGGCGCAACCAGGGAGAGGACCGGCGGATCCTCCTGGAGGAGGCCCGCGCGGCGGTCGCCGAGGCGGCGCTGCTCGCGCCCGGCGACCCGGTGCCGTACGTCGTGGACCTGAACGTCGCGCGCGGGCTCGGTGACGCGCGGGCGGAGTTCGACCAGCTCTGGCTGAAGATCCTCGACCGCGACCCCGCGCACATGGGCGCGCATCTGGCCGCGCTGCACTACTGGTGCGAGAAGTGGCACGGCTCCCGCAAGGACGCCCTCGCCTTCGCCGAGGCGGCCGCCGCCCGCGCGCCCCAGGGCTCGCTGCTCGCCGCGCTGCCGCTGTTCGCGGAGTTCGAGTCGATCCCCGAGGTCATGGGGACGGACATCTACGCCTCGGCGTCCATCCGGCGCGCCGTCGCCGGCGCCCTGCACACCGCCCACGCGGCCCGCCCGGACAACCCCGCGCTGCCGCATGTCCGCCACCTGCTGATCCACTTCCTGATCCGCGGCGACCGCTGGTCGGAGGCGATGCACCAGATCGTCGCGGTGGACGGCTTCGTCGGCGCGCTCCCCTGGACGCACTCCCCCGACCCCGCCGCCGCGTACGCCCTGGAGCGGGCGCTGGCGGTCGCCGGGTACGAGGCGAACGGCGGGTCGCCGGCGCGGCTGATGGGCTGAGCCGGGGCGGGCCACGCACCGGGAGCCGGGGATTCGGAAATCCGTTCTCCTGGTGAGTCGATGTTCATGGAATACTCCCCTCCGGCGTCCGTGCCGCGGACCGCCGTCGCACTCCGGGGGGAGTTCTCACCATGGGCCCGACACTTCGCGCTGCCCGCTCACTGATCCTGATCGCCGGCTTCTACCTGCTCGGCGTGGCGCTGCTCGCGCTCCTGCTCGCCGTCGACCGGGCGGCCGTGCTGTGGACCCCGGCGGGGATCTACGGCAAGGTCGTCATCGTCTCCGTCGTCCTCGCCGTGCCCGTCGTCCGCGGCATGTTCATGCTCCGGGTGCCGGAGCCGTCCCGGACGCCCGGCGTCGAGGTGGGCGAGGCGGACCAGCCCGAGCTGTGGGCGGTCGTGCGGGAGACGGCCGCGGCCGTCGGCACCCGCGGGCCCGTGTCGCTGGTCCTCACGGCGGAGGTGAACGCCGCGGTGGCCGAGGAGAGCCGGCTCGGCGGGCTGCTGCCCGGTCGGCGCCGGATGGAGATCGGCATCCCGCTGCTCACCGGGCTCGGCGAGGCCCAGCTGCGGGCGGTGATCGCCCACGAGTTCGGCCACTACGCCAACTCCGACACCCGGCTGGCCGGACTCCAGTACCGGGGGCAGCGGCAGATCGCCCGCACCATCGAGCACTTCCACGAGCGGGCCGAGGCCAAGGCGGACAAGGAGCGGTCCAAGCACGAGGCGAAGGCCGCGAAGCGGGCCGCGCGCGGCAAGGAGACGGCCGAGGCCGACCACTCCCGGGCCGGGATCACCTACCGGGCGATGGCCCGGATCTACACCTGGTACTTCCGCTTCTTCGTGCGGGCCTCGCTGAAGGGCAACCGCCGGCAGGAGTACGCCGCCGACCTCGCCGCCGCGCGGATCGCCGGGCGCGACGCCACCGCGGCGGCACTGCGCGAACTCCCCGCCCTCGACGCCGCGTTCGACTTCTACCTCGACCGGTACGCCGCCATGGGCCTGCCGCACGGCCTCCGCCCGCCGCGCGGCGCGCTCGTCGGCGACTTCGGGCACTTCCTCAGCGCGCGGGAGCTCGAACTCGCGGGCATCCGGTCCGAGTTGCCGGAGACGCCGGCCTCGCCGTACGACAGCCACCCGCCGCTCGCCGAGCGGGTGCGCCGGATCGAGGCGCTGGCGGCGGACGGGCGCGGCGACGAGGGCCGGGGGGCGGCCACCGCGCTGCTGCGCGCACCGCAGGCGCTGGCGGCCGGTCTCGAGGACGCGGTCTTCGGGCCCAGGACGCGTGCGCTGCCGTGCGCGGAGGACTGGGACGACTACCTGGCCCGGTCGATGGCCGCGCAGTTCGCCGCCGCCGGCAGCCCCGCCCGGCGTGCGCTGACCGTCTACACGAAGGAGCCGTCCACCCTGGACACCTTCCTGAAGGTCGTCGACGACGGGCAGTTGTGGAACTTCGCCCAGCGGATGCCGAAGTCGGACGCGGCCGCGGCGGCGACCGGGCGGGCCTTCCGCGAGTTCGTCCGGCCCGAACTGGAAGGTTTGGCACATGAGTTGGTCATGGCCGAGCTCGGGTCGCGCGGGCTCATCCGCTGGGAGTTCTCCTGGGCCGAGCCCGCGACGGCGCACCCGCTGTCGGACGGCCTGACCGACGGCCTGGAGGCCGCGATCGCCTCCCTCGTCGCCGACCGCCCCGACACCGCCCCCCTCCGCCTCCTGCTGGCCCCGGCGTAACCCGGCGGTCGGGGGCGCCTGACTGCCGGGCGTCGCCCCCCGCTGTGGGTAATCGTGCCGCAGGGCGAGTGGGGTCTCCCCTGCTCGAGCGAAGCCGAGAGCTCGGGGAAGGGTGGGCGCAGCCCCACGTGCCCAGCGCAAGGACCGCACGCTGCACCACCGTTGGCCTCGCCTCCGCAGGGGCCCCGCGGCGCAGCCGCACACCCGGCCGCAGGCCGGGGCAGGACCCCTTGCGACCGACGCTCGCACTTCCGGCCCGGGCCGGGCGACGGCCGACGCAACCCCCGCCACCCCCGACCCGCGGCCGCAGGCCGACCCGACCCCGTAAACCCCGCCCCCGCACCGGAAGATCCCGCATGTTCACCACCCTCGCCGTGATCGGCGCCGCCATCGGGGCCATCGTGCTCCTCGCCCTGCTCTACCTCGGCGGATCCACGGCGAAAGCCATGATCGACGGCTGGCGGGAGGGCTGGCGCGAGGGGACGGACGAGGCCGAGCGCGCCGTCGAGGCGGAGGAGCGGGCCGAGCACGACGCCCTGCTCACGGCGCACGGCCTGCTCCCCGCCGAGCGGCAGAACAACGACTGGGCCGCGCCCCCCTCCCCCGCCCTCGTCGCCGCCCTCGACCAGGCGAAGGCCGGCGCCTGGCAGGCCGCGGCCGCCCTCCTCGCCCGCACCGCCGCCGACCGCGACTGGGAGTTCCGCTCGCTGGCCGCGTACGCGCTCGCCGACGTGGCCGCGGACGACGACGCCTGGCTGGTCGACTGGGAGGCCGCCCGGCCCGAGGACCCCGACGCCGCGGTGGTGCGCGCCCGCTCGACCGTGATCCTCGCTTGGAAGATCCGCGGCGGGAAGCAGGCGCAGTACACCAGCGGCCAGCAGTTCGAGGGCTTCCACCGCGTGCTGCGCCAGTCCCTCGACGACATCGCCCGCGCCGCCGCGCTCAACCCGGACGACCCCACCCCGCACATCACCGCCATCTGGGCCGCGCTCGGCCTCGGCGCGCCGCAGGCCGACATGGACCGGATCTGGAAGGAGGTCACCGCCCGCGCCCCGCACCACTACGAGGCGCACTTCTCCGCGCTGCAGTACTGGTGCGCCAAGTGGCGGGGCTCGGAGCACCTCGCCCGCTCCTTCGCCGCCGACGCCGCCCGCAACGCCCCGGCCGGCTCCCTGCTCACCGCGCTCCCGCTGATCGCCCACTTCGAGCACGACGAGTCCGACACCACCGACGGCGACGACACCCCCGAGATGCGCGCCGCGGTCGACGCGGCCCTCGCCGACCTCGCCACCGCGGAGCTGGTGAACCCCACCCACCCCCGCCTGCCGGAGCTCCGCCACCTCCTCGCCTTCTACCTCTACCTTCAAGGCCGCGACCCCGAGGCCCTCACCCAGTTCCGCCACATCGACGGCCACATCAACGCCCTCCCCTGGCGCTACCGCCCCGACCCCGTCGCCTACTACTGCCAGATCCGCGACGCAGCCCTCGCCGACGCCACCCGCTGACGTCTCACCCCCGCGCCGGGAGCGGTTCGCTGCCCCAGTTGGCGAGGAGTTGGAGGGACTGGGCGGAGGGGGAGTCGGGGGCGGCGTGGTAGACGACGAGGGAGACGTCGGGGTCGTCGGGGAGGGTGAGGGTCTCGTAGGAGAGGGTGAGTTCGCCGACGAGGGGGTGGCGCAGGCGCTTGGTGCCGTGGCCCTTCTCCATGACGGTGTGCGCGGCCCACAGGGTGCGGAACTCCTCGCTCTTGACCGAGAGTTCGCCGACGAGCGCGGTGAGCTTCGGGTCGTCGGGGAAGCAGCCGGCGTAGAGGCGCAGGACGCTGACGACCTCGACGGCCTTCGCGTCCCAGTCCATGTACAGCTCGCGCGCGCCCCGGTCGAGGAAGACCTGGCGCGCGGCGTTGCGCTCCTCCGGCGGCCGCGCAGCGAAGTCGCCGAGGAGGGCCGCGCAGAGCCGGTTCCAGCCGAGGATGTCGAGCCGGCGGCCGATCGCGTACGCGGGGACGCCGTCCATCGCGTCCAGCATGAGCTGCAGCCCGGGACGCAGCCGGTGCGTACGCCCGGCCGCGGCGGCCCGCCTCTTCTTCGCGTACGTCCGCGGCCGCGCGAGGTGGGTGAGGTGGGCGTGCTCGGTGTCGGTGAGCCGCAGCGCGCGGGCGATCGCGTCGAGGACCTCGACGGAGACGTTGCGCCCCTGTCCCTGCTCCAGCCGGGTGTAGTACGCCACCGACACCCCCGCGACCTGCGCCAGCTCCTCGCGCCGCAGCCCGGGGACCCGCCGCTGGTTGCCCGGGTCGGGCAGCCCGACGTCGGACGGCTGCAGCCGGGCCCGCCGCGACCGGAGGAATTCACTGAGCTCGGCGCGCTGGTCCATGCGTCCAGTCTGCGGCATCGGGCGAGTGGGGCGCGGATGCGCCCGTACGGCGCAAGCTGACCCTGGCAGTGGTAGGCACGGCAAGCGTAGGCACAGCCGTGACCACGGCACGGGACCGGGTATGAGGCACTGTGGAAGAGCCGCGAGGACCGCGCGGCGGCCACCTGGCCGCCGCGGACCCCCGCGGCCCCCCGCCGCCCGGCCCCCACCCTCCGGCCGGCCGGGGCCACCGGTGGTCCGCTCCCAGGGCCGCCGCCAGAACCACCCCCTTCTGAGGAGAACGTTTCCGGATGACCGTCACCAACGTCGCCGCGTACGCCGCCCCCGCCGCCAAGGCCCCGCTGGAGCGGACCACCGTCCCGCGCCGGCCGGTCGGCGAGCACGACGTGCTGATCGACATCAAGTTCGCCGGCATCTGCCACTCCGACATCCACCAGGCCCGCGAGGGCTGGGGCGAGGCCATCTTCCCGATGGTCCCCGGCCACGAGATCGCGGGCGTCGTGTCCGAGATCGGCTCCGGCGTGACGAAGTTCAAGGTCGGCGACAAGGTCGGCGTGGGCTGCTTCGTCGACTCCTGCCGCACCTGCGAGTACTGCGAGCGCGGCGAGGAGCAGTTCTGCGTCGAGGGCAACACGCCCACCTACAACGGCGTCGGCCGCGACGGCGAGGCCACCTACGGCGGCTACTCGACCCACGTCGTCGTCGACGAGAACTACACCCTGCGCATCCCCGAGGGCCTCGCCCTCGACGAGGCCGCGCCGCTGCTGTGCGCCGGCATCACCCTGTACTCGCCGCTGAACCGCTGGCAGGCCGGCCCCGGCAAGAAGGTCGCGATCCTCGGCATGGGCGGCCTCGGCCACATGGGCGTCAAGATCGCCGGCGCCCTCGGCGCGGAGGTCACCGTCCTCAGCCAGTCCCTCCGCAAGAAGGACGACGGCCTGAAGCTCGGCGCGACCCACTACTACGCCACCAGCGACGAGAAGACCTTCGAGGAGCTCGCCGGCACCTTCGACCTGATCGTCTGCACCGTCTCCGCCCCGCTGCCGCTCGACAAGTACCTCTCGCTGCTGAAGGTCGACGGCGCGTTCGTCAACGTCGGCGCCCCAGAGGAGCCGAACTCGCTGAACATGTTCTCGCTGATCAGCGGCAACAAGGCGCTCGCCGGATCGATGATCGGCGGCATCCGCGAGACCCAGGAGATGCTCGACTTCTGCGCGCGGCACGGCCTGGGCGCCGAGATCGAGCTGATCTCCGCCGAGCAGATCAACGAGGCCTACGACCGGGTCGTCAACAGCGACGTCCGCTACCGCTTCGTGATCGACACCGCGACCATCTGACGCGGCCGCCTTACCCGGCGGGTAATCGACGCGCGACGGGCGGTGCGGGCAGTCTCGGGACTGTTCCGCACCGCCCGTCCGCGTACCCGATGGAGGCCACCGTGACCGCCTACGCCGCCGCCCGCCTGTCCCCCGCCGCCGGCGCCCCGCACGCCGACGTCCTGACGTACATCGAGCGCATCCAGCGGACGATGGAGCCCTACGGCGGCCGCTTCCTCGTCCACGGAGCCCCGCCCGAGGTCCTGGAGGGCGACTGGCCCGGCCACCTCGTCCTCATCGCGTTCCCCGACCTGGAGCGGGCCCGCGGCTGGTACGACTCCCCCGCCTACCGGCGGATCCTGCCGCTGCGCACCCGCCACCTGGAGGGCGACGTCGTGCTCGTCGACGGCGTCCCCGAGGACTACGACGCCGCGCGGACGGCCGCGCGGATGAGGGCGGGTGCCTGAGCTCCCGCCGCGACGCGCCACGGCGGCCGCGGACCGGGGTTCCGGTGCGCGGC
>NZ_JBHWZH010000083.1:0-27116 GCF_042728285.1 Streptomyces sp. NPDC060194
GGCGGGGCCGCGCGTTGGGGTTAACGCGCGGCCCCTGTGTCGTGTCCGGGCCTTCCTACGGCTGCGGCGGCGTGGGCGGGGCGGTCGGGGGCTGCTGGGGCCAGGGCTGGGCCGGGGCGGGTGCCGGGGCCGGGTAGGGGTGCTGGGGGGCGTGGGTCTGTGGGGGCTGGGCCTGGGGCTGGGCGTGCTGCGGGGGCGGCGCGTAGGCCTGCGGGTCGGGTGCGGGGGCCTGCGGGGCCGCCGGGGCGGGGTACGGCATCCCCGGGAGCGGCGGGGCGGTCTGCGGGGGCGGGTTGCCGTCGCGGGTCCACAGGCCCGCGGCGCGCTGGTGGCGGGCGAAGTCCTCGGCGACCAGGGCCGACAGGCGGAAGTACGCGTCCCTGACCTTCGGCCGCATCATGTCGAGGTCGACCTCGGCGCCGGCCGCGAGGTGCTCGTCGAACGGGACGACGACCACGTCCCGGCAGCGGGTCTTGAAGTGCGACACGATGTCGTCGACCTTCACCGCGCGACCGGTCTCGCGCACCCCCGAGATCACCGTCAGGGACCGCCCGACCAGCTCGCCGTAGCCGTGCGCGGAGAGCCAGTCGAGGGTGGTGCTGGCGCTGGAGGCGCCGTCGACGGACGGGGTCGAGACGATGATCAGCTGGTCGGCGAGGTCGAGGACGCCGCGCATCGCGCTGTAGAGGAGACCGGTGCCGGAGTCGGTGAGGATGATCGGGTACTGCCGGCCGAGGACGTCGATCGCGCGGCGGTAGTCCTCGTCGTTGAACGCCGTCGAGACCGCCGGGTCCACGTCGTTCGCGATGATCTCCAGGCCGGACGGGGCCTGTGAGGTGAACCGGCGGATGTCCATGTACGAGTTGAGGTACGGGATCGCCTGCACCAGGTCGCGGATGGTCGCCCCGGTCTCGCGGCGCACCCGGCGGCCGAGCGTCCCGGCGTCCGGGTTGGCGTCTATGGCCAGGATCTTGTCCTGGCGCTCGGTGGCGAGCGTCGCCCCGAGCGCGGTGGTGGTCGTGGTCTTGCCGACCCCGCCCTTGAGGCTGATCACCGCGATCCGGTAGCAGGAGAGCACCGGCGTGCGGATCAGCTCCAGGCGGCGCTGCCGCTCGGCCTCCTCCTTCTTCCCGCCGAACCGGAAGCGGCTCGCGGCGGACGGCGTACGGCTCGACTTGGGCCGCTGGCGGCGGTTGTTGAGCAGCCGGTCGGAGGACAGCTCGACGGCGGCGGTGTAGCCGAGCGGGGCGCCGGGGTGCTGCCGTTCGCGCTGGTCGTGCTGCACGGGCTGCGGCCAGGCGGCTCCGGCGCGGGGGTCGGCGGGCGGTGCGGGGGCGGGTGGCGGGGTGTGCGCCTGCGCTGGGGTCGGTGCAGGTGTGGGGGTGGGCACGGGTGCCGGGGTCTGCGCCTGTGGAGGGGTTGGGGCCTGTGGAGAGGTTGGGCCCTGCGGAGGGGTCTGGGCCTGCGGGGGTGTCGGCAGCGGTGGCGGCGTCTGCTGCGGGAAGCCGTGACCGCCCTGCTGGGCCGGGATGTCGGGGGCGGCCGGGGGGAGGGGAGCGGTGGGCGGCCGGGGCGGGGCGGACCACGACTGGGGAGGGGCCGACGGGGCGGAGGGCGCGTCGGGTGCGGGTGCCGGGGCCGGCGGAGGGGTGGGGGCCGGCAGGTGCGCGGCGGGGGTGGAGACGTGGGTGGCGTCGCCGGTCAGGTAGCCCTGGTCGCCGGGCTGCGGGGTCGGCGCGGACTCGCCGCCGAGCGGGGCGGGGTAACCGTAGCCGTTGCTCGCGGGCACCGGGGCGGGGTGCGGGGCCGGCGCGGGGGTCGGCCACTCGGGCGCGGGCAGCGGCCGGCCCGGCAGCGGCTGTCCCGGCAGGGGCGCGGGGACGGGCGGCGCGGAGGGGGTCGGCGCGGGGGCGTTCTCGGACCGGGCCGGCTCCGAAGCGGGCGCGGGCGTCCGCTGCTCCGACGGGGCGCCCGGCACGGCGGGCAGCGGCTCGCCCGGCCGGGGGAGGCCGTCCCCGGCGGCCGGCGCGTACGACGGCGGCAGCGGCGGCAGCCCGCCGAGGGGTGCGGGCGGCGGCCAGCCCGGGGGAGGGGTGTCCTGCACGTCGTCCACGGCGTCGTGCCCGTCGCCGCCCGGAGGCGAGTCCTGTACCGCCGGTCCGTCGCCGGGGGCGTCCGGCCCGGTGTCCTCCGCCTCACCCCGGGGCTTCGACGGTACGGCGTCCGCGGGGACGGCGTCCTCGACCGGTGCCACCTCTTCGTCCGCCGCAGGCGTGTCCGGGGCGGACGCATCCGGCCCGGACACGCCTGCGGACCGCTTCTCGTCGTCGGACCCCTCCGGGGCGTCCGCCCGGTCGGATCCGGGAGCACCGCTCTCGTCGGAGCGGGCCGCGGAGTCCCGCGGCGCGTCCGCGCCGTCCGCGCCGTCCGCCGCCCGGGCGTGCGCGTCGGCGGAGCCTCCCCCGTGCATCTCCCGCCGCAGCGCGCTCGGCGAGAACCGGATCGTCGCCCCGCTCTCCACGTCGCCGCCGCCCGCGGGATGCGGGGTCGACCTCGACGGCCGGTCCGCGTCGGGGGCGGGCGTCGCCGCGGCCGGAACGCCCTGTGCGGGCGGGACCGACGCCTCCGGTGAACTCCCCGAGGCGGCGGGCATGTACCAGGCCGGCGACCCGTAGTCGATCGTGAACTCACCCGTGTGATCGAAGGGTTCCGCGTCGGACTGATCTTCGGCGGGCGGGTTCCAGCCCCCGCGGATCTCGTTCCGATCGCTGTTCACAAGGCCTCCTGCGGGTGGTTGAGCACTCCGGCGAGATACTCCGTGTCACGTGCCGCCCCAAGCCTAGTCACCGGCACCGCCCGTACGGCAGGTCCGTAGGCCACCCGATTGCCGTCCCCCGCACGGCCGTTGACCGCACCGCCGTGCCTCACCGGCCGGTGCGGGCGCACGCCGTCCTCACGTGAGGTCGAACTCGCCGTCCCGCGCGCCCAGGACGAACGCGGTCCACTCGGCCTCGGTGTACCGCAGGACGGTGCCGGGGTCGAGGGAGGAGCGCATGGCGACCGCCCCGCCGGGCAGGTAGGCGATCTCCACGCGCTCCTCCTCCTGCTCCGTCCCCGGCGCGCAGTGCCATTCGACGTCCGAGATGTCGAGGGCGTAGAGCTCGTCCTTCTCCTGCTGGGTTCCCATGTGCCTGTTCCTGCCTTCCGAGCGGATGCTTCACGGGTCATGGTGCCCTGCGGGGGCGGTGCGGCGGGAGTCGTGCCCAAAGCTCGCCCCCGAGGGCCGGCGTCAGTCCGTGCGCCGTGCCGCGCCGAGGAGGCCCCTCTCGACCTCCGTGGCCGCCGTCGCCGCCCACCGCCGCTCGCCGCCCGTGCACCACAGCGTCACCCCGTCCGCCGTCGCCGGCAGCGCGTCGCGGACATCCGGCGGCAGCCCCAGCACGGGCCCGAGCTGCTCGGCCTCCTCCGGCGACACCCGCTGGACGCCGACCAGGGCCGCGTCCCGCAGCAGCGCAGGGGCGGCCGGGCCGGCGTACGGCAGCAGCGTGAGCACGGTCTGCCAGGGCGCGGCCGTCACCCGCCCGCGCGGCGGACGCGTCCCGCAGTCCCGTACGACCAGCACGGGGGAGTCGACCGTCGCCCCCGACGGCGGAACGCGGCCCACCGCGCGCAGCGCGACCCGCTCGCCGCCGACGGCCTCGGCGAACGCCGCCCACGCGGGCGCGCGGCCCGTCTCGACCTCCACCCGCACACCGGCGGCGACGGCGCGCAGGGCCAGCACCTGGGCCGTCCAGAGGCCTCCGACCAGCACGACGCCGTACGGGGCTGGGCGGCGCAGGGGCAGGAGGAGGGGGTGCCCGGCGGGGGTGAGGCCGGCCACCATCCCATCGTCGTCAAGGGGGAGTTGTAGTGCGGGGACGGCGTGCGCGGGCACGGTGTGGGAGCCGGTCCGGGCGCCGCCGAGCGGCAAGGTCGTGGTGAGACGGCGGAGTCGATCGCCGCCGTCCCGGGTGAGGCCGATCCCCGCCGCCCGTGCGACACCCTCCAACGCCGCCTGCGCCCCGGCCAGTTCCGCCCCGGACGCGCCGGTCAGCCGTACCCGCGCCTGCATCACCAGCAGCCCGCGCCCCGACGGTGCCGGCCGCAGGTCGACGGCGAGCGTCGTCGCGGGCGCGGGGACGCCCGCGACCGCGTCGGCGACCGTCCGCAGCGGACCGTCGGTACCGGACGCGGGCCAGCGGCGCACGGCGTACGTGGTGTGCGCCCGGTCGCCGGACGGGTCGGCCCACGCCGTCGCCAGCGCCGTCCGCAGACCGGCCGGATCGAGCACCGTCGCCCGGACGCCCGCCCCGGCGAGCCTGCTCGCCGCGTGGTCCGCCACCCGGAGCAGACAGCGCTGGGCGCCGCCGAGCCCGCCTCCGCGCGCCCGTACGGCGTCCGGGCACAGCGCGGGATCCAGCCGCAGCGCCACCCAGGTCAGCCGCAGGGCGGGCGCCCCCGCGCGCCCGGCGAGCGGGGCGTAGGAGATCCGCGCGGCCGACTGCCGGGGGAGGCCCGGGTCGGGCGCCGGGCGCGTCTGCGTCACCACCTGGGCGGAGGCGAGCGCGATGTCGTCGACGGCGAGGCAGTCGCGCAGGACGTCCAGCGGGAGGCCGCGCGTCCCGGGCGGCGTCCGCAGCCCGGGTGCGTCGGCCTCGACGAGGACGACGGCGGCCAGGAACGGGCCGTCGCCCACCATCCCGATCGGGCGGCCGTCACGGGCTGTGTACGGGTGGGGTGTCAGCCCGGAGCTCACCAAGTCGTCCGAGCTGAAGCCCTGTTGGCCACCGTCCTCTTCTGCGGACCGCCGCCTCGCCCGCCGTGCCACAGCACCTGCCCATCCCCGTACCGTCCGCACCCGTGCGACGCCCGCCGTGCCGCACACGGCCGCCGCACCCCACCCGAGCGCCTGCCACGGGCCGCCGAGAGCGGCCGCCGCGGCGAGCGCCGCCTCCAGCAGGACGAGGTGCCGCAGAGGGACCGGACCCAGCCGCCGCCCTCTCGTGCGGGGCCGCGGCCGGACCGCGACGGGGGATTGCTCCCGCGAACCCGGATGTGCCGCCGACCGGTCCCGTGCCCCCGTCCGCTCCCGCCTGCGGGTCAACGTGTCCAAGGTGGTTCCATTCCCGTGCTGTTCGTGCCGGCTCCGCTGTCCTCCGCCCCAACTTCCCACCTGGGCGCGGAGTAACGGGCTTCGAGTGTCACGCCATGTGACAACGCGACCGCGGGCTGCGAGAGTTGCGCCGCCGATCGGCGATCCACCGGCAGGGCGGAAGGCAAACGGACCCATGACATCGCGGCGTGACGAGCTCAATGCGTACACCTTTGCGAAGAGGCGCCTGGTGGCGCAGTTCCTGCGGCCCACCCGCACCGGCTCGGACGAGGGCGCGCCCAGGCCGCTGCGGGCCGTCGTCCCCGGGACGGTCGTCGGGGTGGTGATCCTCGCCGGTTTCGGCGCGTGGGGGATGGTGAGGCCCGCGGCGCCGCCGGACTGGGACGAGCGGGGCAAGAACGTCCTCATCGCCGACCGCTCCGGCACCCGGTACGTCGTCCTGCACACCGCCGGCGTCGGCGAGCAGCTGCACCCGGTGCTGAACATGGCCTCCGCCCGGCTCCTCGTCGACGCGGCGGACGGCGGCGTGCTCACCGTCCCGGAGGCCGTCCTCGACCGCAGCCGGCTGCCGCGCGGCGCCACCCTCGGCATCCCGTACGCCCCCGACCGGCTGCCCGACCCGGCGACGGTCGACGGCCGTCGGGTGTGGGCCGTGTGCGAGCGGCCGGTCGGCGGAGGCCGGGCCGTCCAGCGCGCCGTGTTCGTCCTCGCGGACGGCGACCGCGGACGCGTCGCGGGGCGCGGGCGCCTCGCCGGCTCCCAACTCCTGTACGTGCAGGGCCCGGACGGCGCCCGGTACGTCGTCGACGCCCGCGGGACGGCCTACCGCGTCGACCGGGACGCGCGGCTGCACACCTTCCTGGCCGGGCCCGGCGCCCCGCAGCGGGTCTCGCGCGACTGGCTCGCCACCCTGCACCGGGGGAGCCCCATCCGCTTCCCGCGGCTCGGGGCCCCGCTCGGCGCCCCCGCCGGCGTCCCGACGCTGGGCGAGGACGACCGGGTCGGCACCGTCCTCGTCACGGACGCGGGCGGACGCGCCCAGCACTACCTCGTGCTGCCGCGACGCGTCGCCCCGGTCAGCGAGTTCACCGCGAAGCTGCTGCTCAACAGCCCGGGGCGGGGCGCACTGCGCCGCCCGGTGCCCGTCTCCGCCGGCGCGTTCGTCCCCGGCCGCCCCTTCACCCCGGAGCGGGACTGGCCGCAGGGCGCGCCGCGCGCCGTCGGGGCCGGCAGCGCGCAGAAGGCGCGCGACACCGTCTGCTCCGTGCTCCGCGCCGTCGACCCGAGGACCGGCCGCACCACCCTCGCCACCTGGGCGGGCACCGACTTCCCCGTCGCCCTCCCGGCCGGGTCCGGCGGCACCTACGTCACCCCCGGCTCGGGGCAGCTCTTCCGGCAGTTCCAGGGGACGGCCACCGGCGCGGGCCCTGTCTTCCTCGTCACCGACACCGGCCTGCGCCACATGGTCCAGGACAACAACGACCTCGCCACCGACGACGCGGGCATCGGCGCCCCCGCCGCGGACGCCCCCGCCGGCTCCCCCGCGACGGCCCCGAAGGCCCTCGCACGCCTGAGCTACGGCGACGCCCGGCCGTCCCCCGTCCCCGCAGTCTGGTCCGCCCGACTCCCCACCGGGCCGCGGCTGTCCGAGGCGTCGGCCCGTCAGCCGCAGGGCTCGTGAACGCGTCCGCGCGCGTGCTCACCGCCGTGCTCCTCGCCGTCTCCCCCCTCCTCGCCGCCCCGCCCGCCGCCGCCACCGACCTCTGCACGCGCCCCGCCGAGCCCTACCCCGGCCGCCCCTGGGCGCTCCAGCGGGTGCTGCTCGACGAGCTCTGGCAGCAGGCCACGGGCAAGGGGGTGACGGTCGCGGTCGTCGACTCCGGCGTGGACGACCGCCACCCGCAGCTCGCCGGGGCGGTCGACTCCGCGCGCGGAGCGGTCCTTGTCCGCGGGGCAGGGGCCGACCCCACCGTCGACCTGTCCGGCCACGGCACCCGCGTCGCCGGCGTGATCGCGGCCCGCCCGGCCCGCGGCACCGGCTTCACCGGCCTCGCCCCGGGCGCGACGATCGTCCCCGTCCGGCAGGTCGACGCCGAGGGCGACGGAGACGCGCGCACCCTCGCCGCGGCCGTCGACCACGCCCGCCGGATCGGCGCCGACGTCATCAACGTCTCCCAGGACACCCCGCACGCCCTCGCCGTCGATCCGGCCCTCGACCGGGCGGTGCGCGCGGCCCTCGACGACGGCATCGTCGTCGTCGCGTCGGCCGGGAACGACGGCCTGGGCGGGGCGGTCAGGCCCACCTACCCGGCCTCGATCCCCGGCGTCCTCGCCGTCGCCGCCGCCGACCGCAACAACGAGCGCGCCGCCTTCTCGCAGTCCGGCGACTTCGTCGACGTCGCGGCCCCCGGCGTCGGCATCACCTCCACCGTCCCCGGCGGCGGCCACTGCACCGCCGACGGGACCAGCTTCGCCGCGCCGTACGTCGCCGGGGTCGCGGCGCTCCTGGTGGAGAAGCACCCCGACTGGGGGCAGGAGCGGATCGCCGAGCACATCCGCCGCACCGCGGAACGCTCGGTCGCCGGGCGGGACCGGCTGGTCGGGTGGGGTGTGGTCGACCCGGTCCGCGCCCTCACCGAGGACGAGACCCCCCTGAACGCTCCGCCCGGCCACGAAGGGGTGATCACCGCGCGGGCACCCGACATCACTCCATCGGGCCATGAGCGCGCCACCCGGGAGGCCGGCCGGCGGCTCGCCGCATACGTCCTGGTGGGCGGCGTGGCGCTCCTCGCCACCGTCACCGGCGGGACGGTCGCCCTGCGCGACGCCCGACGACGCCGAGACCCCCGCCGGCGGTGACCTACGGTGTGACCCGCGTCACGACGGCCCGCGCACTCCCGGCGCCGGCGGTCGAGGCGCGGAACGCCGACGGGGACGGAAGAGGGGCGACATGGTGCGGGACGTGGAGCACGGCTCGGGACCCGCGGGGGTGCGGACGGCGGCGGGCAGCGGTGTCCGGCGCGGCCCGGACGCCCTGCGGGCCTTCCGGCGGGATCTCGACGCGGTCCTCGACCAACTGCGGGCATCGGCCGCCAGGCCCGCGGGCCTCGCCGCGCTCGACCTGCCCCGGCGCTCGCTCAGCGGCACCGCGACCCCCTTCGCGGAGGCGGACGGCCTGCACGGCGCGTATGCCGGCGTGCACCGCCAACTGGTCTCAGCGGTCGAGCAGTTGGACGCTCGGATCGAGGCGGTCGGCATCGCCGTCCACGGTGTGGACGTCGGCTTCGAGAACCTCGAACTCGACCTGCGCGAACGCTTCTGGCGCATCCACGCCGACACCACCGCCCATGCACGCCCTGGAGAGGCCCGCCCGTGACCGACTTCGAGCACCGCCCGCTCCACGCGCTGGTCGACCTGGTCGAGACCGCCCGCCCCGCAGACCTGGAGGCCACCGCCGACGCGCTGCGGGCCGCGCGCGACGCCGTCCGCCGGGCCGGCGAGCGGCTCGGCCGCAGTTCCGCGCGGGTCGACTGGGACGGCGAGGCGGCGGAGGCGTGCCGCGCGTGGATCGCGGACCTGGTGCGCAACGCCGACCGCCTCGCGGACTTCGCGGGTGGCGCCGCCGCGCGGATCACGGTCGCGGGCACCGGCCTGGCCTCGGTGCGCCGGGCCGTGCTCCCGCTGCGGGACGAGCATCCCGGCGACTGGTCGCCCCTCGACCTCGTCCACCCCACCCGCAGGGACGGCTCTACGGCCGCGGACGCCGCCGCGCTCCAGGCCGAGCGCCACCGGCAGGAGGCCGTCACCCAGTTGGGCCGGCTCGCCTCGTACTACGCGGTCGCACAGGGGGAGTTGGCGTCCCTTGAGGTCCCGGTCCTCGGCGACCTCCCCGCCGTGGGCGTGCCGCACCCGGCGGACGGTTCGGGAGGGGGCGCGGCGGGCGTGGGGCCGGCGACGGGCGGCGGACCGTCGGGAGCCGTACGGGGTGACCAGCCGGGGCCGGTCGCCGCGGCGGCGGAGACGACGGCGACGGCTACCGCGGCGACGGCACGGACGCCGGACGACCCGCCGCCCCGGGGCACCCGCCCGTCCGAAGGCGCTACGGCCGCGACGCCCCGGGACGGAGCCGCCCCGACGGTGGCACCCGCCACAGCCGCCGCACCCGCCGCCCGGGCCGACGCGCCGAGTCCGGCCGCCCCGGTGGCCACCACCGTCAACGCCTATGTCCCGTCAGCCGGTTCACCGACCGGCCTCACGTCGGAGCCGGCCGCCGGAGCCGTCGGCCCCGCCGCGGCCAGGCCGACCGACCCCCCGAGCCCCCTTCCCGCCGCTGCCGCCCCGGCGCCCGGCTCCCCGCCGCCGCACAGCCGTACCTCACCCCGGCCCGCGACGGCCCCGCACGGCTCGCCGTCCCCGGGCACGGGCCGCCCCGCGGCCGCGATCACGGGCGGCATCCCCGGCCCCGCACCCCACGGCCCGACCTCGTACGGCCCGACCTCGTACGGCCCGACCTCGTACGGTGCGAACGCCGCCACCCCCGCCGTCCACGCCACCCCCCGCTCCACGACCGCCGGACCGGCCCCGACCGGCAGTGCCCGGCCCTTCCTCCCGCCCCCGGTCTCGGCCGTCCCGCGCGGCCCGGGCCCCACGCCCGCCGCGGCCGCGGCCCGGCGACCGCTCTCACCCCCGTCGCACCGCGAACCCCGTCCGGCCGCCGACGACCCGGGAGCTCCCCGCACCCGCCCCACCATCCCCCCGGTGATCGAGTGAACCGCCACCCGCCACCCACCCCCACCACCCCGAACGGACCCGTCCCATGCCCCAGAACCTCCGTCTCAGCGACTCCGCCCTGCTCAAGCTCGAACAGGACCTCACCGGCAGCTTCGAGTCGGTGAAGGCCCAGGTCCACGCCCTGCAGAGCGCCATCAACAGCACCGAGGGCACCTGGAAGGGCGTCGCCTCGCACGCCTTCGACACCAAGCAGCAGGAGATCAACCAGAGCATGCGCCGGATCGGCGTCCTCCTGCTCCGCTTCCAGGAGGGCATCAAGGCCTTCCGCACGGTCTCCGGGAACAACGAGGACGAGATCCGCCAGTCGCTCCAGGGCATCGACGTCGTCGGCGGCCACTCCGGCGACGCGTCGGCGACCGCGACCAACCGCTCCAACCTCAGCACCTACTGACCGCCTCACCCAAGGACCGCACCATGCCGTACAACCCGGACGAGATCCTCGCCACCTACTCGACCATCGACCAGGCCGCCGCGGACATCGAGCGCCAGGGCAAGGCGCTCGACACCGAGCTGCAGAACATCCAGCAGGCCGTCGCCCGGGTCGCCGAGGTCTGGCAGGGCGAGGCGAAGTCGGCCTACGACGACGCCCAGCGCAAGTGGGACAAGGAGGCCGCCGACATCCGCACGGCCCTCTCCCGGATCGTCGCCGCCCTGCGCAACGCCTCGCCCGCCTACCAGGCGGGGGACCGCCGCGGAGCCGCCAGCTTCCTCTAGGCGCGCGACGGGGGCCCCGGCGGACGTACCGCCGGGGCCCCGTCGTCACTCCACCCGCCCCGTCTGCACCAGCAGGTTCCCCCGCCGCCGCGACACGAAGACGCCCCGGCCCGCCGGCAGCGCCCGCGGCCGCACACCGCCGAGGACCTCGCCCTCGGCCGGGTCGCCGGACAGCACCACACCCTGCGCGCCGAGTTCGCGCATCCGCTGCACGAACGGCTCGTACCCGGCCCGCCCGGCGCCGGCCGTCCCCCGGGCGAGGACGAACCGCACCCCCACGTCCCGCGCGAACGGCAGGTACTCGGTGAGCTTCGCCAACGGGTTGCCGGCCGACGTCGACACCAGCTCGTAGTCGTCCACGACGACGTACACCACCGGCCCCGACCACCAGCTCCGCTCCCGCAGCTGCCGGGAGGTGACGTCCGGCGGCGGGGTGCGCCGCCGCATCAGGTCCGCGAGCGCGTCGACGTGGTGCTCCAGCATGCTCGACATCGGCACGTACTCGGCCAGGTGCGACTCGGGCACCGCGTCGAGCAGTCCGCGCCGGTTGTCGATGACGAAGACCTTGCAGGCGTCCCCGTCGTGCCGCTCGACGAGCCCGGCGACCAGCAGCCGCAGCAGGTTCGTCTTCCCCGACTCGCTCTCGCCGAGGACCAGGAAGAACGGGTCCTGGTCGAAGTCGACCTGCACGGGCGCGAGTTCGCTCTCGTCGATGCCGAACGCGATGCCCGGTCCGGGTGCGCCCGCCAGCTCCCGTACCGACAGCGCACGCGGCAGCAGCCGCACGGCGGGCGCCGCCACCGGGCCCCAGCGCCCGGCCAGCTCCGCGCCGAGGGCCGCCGTCGCCTCCGCGAGCCCGTCCGCCGAGCCGACGCCGTCGGTCCTGGGCACGGCCGCCATGAAGTGCAGCTGCTCGGGGAGCAGCCCCCGGCCCGGCACCCCCGCCGGGACCCGGGCGGCCGCCTTGCGGTCGAGGTCGGAGTCGAGGGGGTCGCCGAGCCGCAGCTCCAGCCGGTTCATCAGGTGGTCCTTGAGGTTCGCCCGCACCTCCAGGGACCGGGACGCGCCGATCACCAGGTGCACGCCGTACCCGAGCCCGCGTGCGGCGATGTCGAGGACGGCCGGCTCCAGGTGCTCGTACTCGGCCCGGAACGTGCCCCACCCGTCGATCACCAGGAACACGTCGCCCCACGGCTGCTCGGCGACGTCGATCCCGCCGTCCGCCCGCCGGGCCCGGTAGGTCGCGATCGAGTCCACGCCGGCGGCGCGGAAGTACTCCTCCCGCCGCAGCATCACCCCGTGCACCTCGGCGACCGTCCGCCGTACCCGTTCGGGGTCGAGGCGGGACGCGACCCCGCCGACGTGCGGCAGCCCGGCCACCGCCGCCATGCCCCCGCCGCCGAAGTCCAGCCCGTAGAACTGCACGTCGTGCGGGGAGTGGGTGAGCGCGAAGGCCGCGATCAGCGTGCGCAGGAACGTCGACTTGCCCGACTGCGGGCCGCCGACGACCTGCAGATGGCCCGCGGCGCCGGAGAAGTCCCGCGTCAGCGTGGTCCGCCGCTGCTCGTAGGGCCGGTCGACGACCCCCAGCGGCACCACGAGGCCGCCGCCCGCGCCCTCGACCAGATCGCCGAGAGGCGGCGGGGTGTCCAGCGGCGGCAGCCACACCCGGTGCGCCGCAGGCCCCTGCCCCTCCAGCCGTCGGGCGAGGACGTCCAGCACGGTGTCGGCGAGGACCTCGTCCCGCGCCTCCCGCGCCTCGGGCACGGCGGCAACGGGCGGCGCGGCGGGCAGCGGGACCGGCGCCGCGGTGAAGAGCACCGCCCGCCGATCGGCCCGCACCCGCCCACCGGTGCCGTCCGCGAGGGCCCCGTCCCGGTACGGCCCCGACACGTAGGCCGCCTTGAAGCGGACCATGTCGTCGGTGCCCGACTTCAGGTACCCCGACCCGGGCACGTTCGGCAGCTGGTACGCGTCCGGCACCCCGAGCGCCGCCCGCGACTCCGCCGCGGAGAAAGTCCGCAGCCCGATCCGGTAGGACAGGTACGTCTCCAGGCCGCGCAGCCGCCCCTCCTCCAACCGCTGCGAGGCGAGCAGCAGATGCACGCCGAGCGAGCGCCCGATCCGGCCGATCTGCACGAACGTGTCGATGAAGTCCGGCATGGCGGCGAGGAGTTCGCTGAACTCGTCGACCACCAGGAGCAGCGACGGGATCGGCCGCAGCGGCGCGCCCGCCGCCCTGGCCCGCTCGTAGTCGTGGACGCTCGCGAAGTTCCCGGCGTCGCGCAGGAGTTCCTGCCGGCGGTTCAGCTCGCCGCGCAGCGAGTCGCCCATCCGGTCCACGAGCGTCAGGTCGTCGGCGAGGTTGGTGATGACGGCGGCGACGTGCGGCAGCCGGGCCATCCCGGCGAACGTGGCCCCGCCCTTGAAGTCCGCGAGCACGAAGTTCAGCGTCTCGGAGGAGTGGGTGACCGCGAGGCCGAGGACGAGCGTCCGCAGCAGCTCGGACTTGCCCGACCCGGTCGCCCCGACGCACAGGCCGTGCGGCCCCGTCCCGTCCTGCGCCGCCTCCTTGAGGTCGAGGAGCACCGGGCGGCCGTCCTCGCCGACCCCGATCGGCACCCGCAGCCGCTCGGCCGGCGACCGGGGCCGCCAGGTCGTCGCCGGGTCCACCCGGGCGGCGTCCCCGAGGGCGAGCAGATCCGTGAACTCCAGTGCCGCGAGCAGCGGTTCGCCGTCGTCGCCCGTCGCCGTCCGCAGCGGGGCGAGCTGCCGGGCCAGCGCCTCGGCCGCCGGGAGGGACAGCCGGTCGGGCTCCCCGTCGTAGACGACCCCCTGCGCGGACTCCAGCCGCAGGGCGGCGCCGTCCACGGTCACCGCCAACGTCCCGGCGAGCGACGGATCTTCATCAGATCGGGCGACACGTCCTCCCGCGCGGTCGTCCTCACCCCGCAGGAGTTCGACCACCGTCACCCCCTGCAGCCCCTCCGGCGCTGCCAACGCCGAGAGCGGCGGCACGGCGACGCCGTCCAGGACCAGCACCACCTGCGGCACGTCCGGTGCCGGCGGCGCACCCGGCCGGAAGCACCCCCGGCCGCCCAGCCGCGCCCCGAGCAGCCGCTCCGCCTCCAGCACGTCACCGCAGACCAGACGCCTGCTCCCCGCCCCGTCCGGCGGGCCCGCCGCCTGCACGTGCGGCAGCCACTTCGCCCACTCCCACTCCGGCGCGGTTTCCCGGTCCGCCACCACCGCGACCACCAGGTCGTCGGGGGAGTGGAGCGCCACCAGCGACGCGACCACCGCCCGCACGGCGGACCGCGCCGCAGCCTGCTCGCCGCCGACCGCCAACCGGGCGAAGGCGCGCAGCGAGAGGGCCATCGGCATGCCGTCCACCGTGTCGTGGGTCTGGACGAACTGCCGCAGCGCCCGGTCCGACAGGGGCTCGCGCGCCGGCGTCTCCTCCGTCTCCGGCAGCCGCAGTGCGGTGGCCAGGCGCTGCCGGCCGAGGCCGATCCGCACCTGCCCGAAGTCGGCGTCCGCCGCCCGGCGCTCCCACACCCGCCCACCGTCGGCGACCAGCGCCCACAGCTGGTCGGGCGCGGGATGCAGGAAGTGCGCCGCGTCCCGCTGCCGGGCCGCCGTCCGCAGCACCGCCCGCCGGGTGCGGGCCAGACGTCCCAGGTAGTCGCGCCGCAGACCGGCCAACTCGCCCTGTGTGCCGCGCCGGTGGCGGACGACCATCGCGATCGCCATCGCCACCGACGAGGCCAGCATCACGCACCCCATCACCTTCATGAACCCGCGGCCGTGCACGAAGAAGAACACCACGGAACCGCCCATCCCGAGCAGCGGCAGCAACTGCATCAGCACCCCCTCGTGCTGCGGGCGCGGCAGTTCGGGCGGCGGCTGCACCTGCACATCCGCTTCGGGTACCTCGGGAGGGCGAACCCGCGGCGGGCGCTTGACGACGATCTGGCTCACTGCTCACCAATCCCAGTGCCTGACAGGCAAGTTGAACCCCCCTCGGGGGCCCGTCCGTCCGGGATCCTACTGACCTCGGACCCCTGCCGAGGGGCGCTAGGCTGCCGCCCGCAGCGTATGCACGCGCGAATGCCCGTGCGGCCCGCGCACGCATCTGCGCCCCACCGCCGACGGTTCGCGGGCGCCCTCGCCACGCAAGCGACAGGTGACCACCAGGTGAGCAGCACGACCCCTCCGCCCCCCGCCCCGCCCCGCTCGGAGTCCCGCGCCCCGGCCGCCCGCAGCGGCTTCTGCCGCGTCACCGTCGTCGCCCCCGACGCCCGCATCGACGTCGCCCTCCCGGACGACCTGCCCGTCGCCGACCTCCGCCCCGAGATCCTCCGGCTCTCCGGCCTGGCCCCCGCCCCCGGCGCCCCGGTCGGCCACCAGCTCGTCCGCGGCGACGGCGCCGTCCTCGACAGCGCCCGCACCCTCGCCGCCCAGCGGGTCCGCGACGGCGAGCTGATCGCGCTGCGCCCCTTCGCCGACTTCCTGCCGCCGCCCGTCTTCGACGACGTCTGCGACGCCGTCGCCTCCGCCGTCCGCCGCGACCGCACCCTGTGGAGCGACGACCTCACCCGAACGAGCGGTCTCGGCGCCGGCTGCGCCCTGCTCGTCCTGCTCGCCCTCGCCCTGTGGTCCGCGCACCCGGGGCACGACATGCACGGCCCGCCTGGCCTCGTCGCCGCCGTCTGCGCCGCCCTGCTCCTCGCCGTCGCGGTCACCCGCGCCCGGGTCTACGCCGACCGGGCCTCCGCGCGCTGCCTCGGCCTCGGCGCCCTGGCGAGCGCCGCCGTCGCCGGCAGCGGCCTGCTCCCGCCCCTCGGCCAGCAGGGCGTCGGCCGCCTCCAGGCGCTCACCGCCTGCACCGCCGTGCTGCTCGCCGCGGTCGTCCTCGTCCTCGCCACCCCGTACGGCGACGCGCCCTTCGTCGCCGCCGCCCTGGCCGCCGCGGGCGGCGCCCTCCTCACCTACCTGGGCATCGTCACCGACCTCCCGCCCGCCGGGACCGCCGCCGTCACCGCCCCCCTCGCCGTCGGCGCCCTCGGCTTCCTCCCCGCCCTCTCCGTCCGCTTCGCCCGCCTCCCCGTGGGCCACGAGGCCGCGGACCCGAACGAGGACGACGCCGACGACCCCGAAGGCGACCCGCCGCAGCACACCGTCGACGCCGACCGCATCGCCGCCCGCGCCCGCCGCGGCCACGAGCTGCTGCTCGGCCTGACCGGCGGCTGCGCCCTCCTCGCCGCCGGCGCCGCGGCCGTCCTCGTCCTCGGCGGGGCGGGTGCCGCACCCGGCCCCTGGGCGCACCTCCTCGCCCTCGCCACCGGTCTCGCCCTGCTCCTGCGCACCCAGCTCTTCCGCCGCGCCGCGCAGATCGCCGCCCTCCTCACCGCCGGCCTCGCCACCCTGCTGCTCCTCGGCGCCGGCCTGGCGGCCGACCTCGCCGCCGCCCCCGGCACCGCGACGGTGTGGCTCGCGGCCGGCCTCGGCGCTGCCGCCGCCCTGGCCGTGACGCTCGCCCTGGCCGTCCCCGCGCGGGGCCTCACCCCCTTCTGGGGCCGCTTCCTGGAACTCGCCGAGTCCCTCGTGCTCCTCACCCTGCTCCCGCTGGCCCTCGCCGTCCTCGACCTCTACCGGACCGTCCGCGCGATGCCGGGCTGACGCGGGGCGCGGCACCCTGGTCCCAGCCGGGAAACCGGGCTGGTAGCCTTGTCGACGGCCGTTTGTGTACGCGCCCCCGGTCTCATCTGGGGACAGCGCTCATCGGACCTTCGCCTCCGAGTCACGGAAGCTCCCCTGAGAACGAGACCAGGGGCACTCGTGGGCGCATCGAACACGAAGAGGAGTACCGAGTGTCTCTCGACGCCGCTACGAAGAAGCAGATCTTTGCCGAGTTCGGCCTGAAGGAGGGCGACACCGGCTCCCCCGAGGTCCAGGTCGCCATGCTGTCGCGCCGCATCTCGGACCTCACCGAGCACCTGAAGACGCACAAGCACGACCACCACTCCCGCCGTGGTCTGCTGATCCTGGTCGGCCAGCGCCGCCGCCTTCTCCAGTACCTGGCGAAGAAGGACATCCAGCGCTTCCGTGCGCTCGTCGAGCGCCTCGGCATCCGCCGCGGTGCCGCCGGCGCCAAGTAAGAACGTCGTGAAGGGAGCGGTCACCCTCGAGAAGAGGGGGCCGCTCCCTTTCGCCGTACGTGCGTCCCGCCGGGTGCGCTTTGTACCCTGGACGCACGGGGTACCGCAGACTTGAGTCGCGGAACACCCCGACGCAGCGAGGAGCGTCTCGCCGCCGCCGGTCCTCGGTAGTGGCCCCCGGAACAACGACACCGGGAGCTTCGATCGAAGACCGGCCCGCACCCACGGACGCTCCTCGCACCCCCGTCCCCGCCACACGGGTGAGGGACGAAGACGAGGAGATTGCACTAGTGGAGAACGAGACCCACTACGCCGAGGCCGTCATCGACAACGGCACCTTCGGCACCCGCACCATCCGCTTCGAGACGGGCCGCCTGGCCAAGCAGGCCGCCGGCTCCGCCGTGGCGTACCTGGACGACGACACCATGGTCCTCTCCGCGACCACGGCCTCGAAGCGTCCCAAGGAGCACCTGGACTTCTTCCCCCTGACGGTCGACGTCGAGGAGCGGCAGTACGCGGCCGGCAAGATCCCCGGCTCGTTCTTCCGCCGTGAGGGCCGCCCCTCCGAGGACGCGATCCTCACCTGCCGCCTGATCGACCGCCCGCTGCGCCCGTCCTTCAAGAAGGGCCTGCGCAACGAGATCCAGATCGTCGAGACGGTCATGGCGCTCAACCCCGACCACCTCTACGACGTGGTCGCCATCAACGCCGCCTCCTGCTCCACGCAGCTGGCCGGCCTGCCCTTCTCGGGCCCCATCGGCGCCACCCGCGTCGCCCTGATCAAGGGCCAGTGGGTCGCCTTCCCGACGCACACCGAGCTCGAGGACGCCGTCTTCGACATGGTCGTCGCGGGCCGTGTGCTCGACGACGGCGACGTCGCGATCATGATGGTCGAGGCCGAGGCCACCGAGAAGACCATCGAGCTCGTCAAGGGCGGCGCCGAGGCGCCGACCGAGGAGATCGTCGCCGCCGGCCTCGAGGCCGCGAAGCCGTTCATCAAGACGCTCTGCAAGGCCCAGTCCGAGCTCGCGTCGAAGGCCGCCAAGCCCACCGGCGACTTCCCCGTCTTCCTGGACTACCAGGACGACGTCCTCGACGCCCTGTCCGGCGCCGTCACGTCCGAGCTGAAGCAGGCGCTCACCATCGCCGGCAAGCAGGACCGCGAGGCCGAGCTCGACCGCGTCAAGGAGCTCGCCGCCGAGAAGCTGCTCCCGAAGTTCGAGGGCCGCGAGGGCGAGATCTCCGCCGCCTACCGCGCGCTGACGAAGAAGCTCGTCCGCGAGCGCGTCATCAAGGACAAGGTCCGCATCGACGGCCGCGGCGTCACCGACATCCGTACGCTCGCCGCCGAGGTCGAGGCCATCCCGCGCGTGCACGGCTCGGCGCTGTTCGAGCGTGGCGAGACCCAGATCCTGGGCGTCACCACCCTCAACATGCTCCGCATGGAGCAGCAGCTGGACACCCTCTCCCCGGTGACCCGCAAGCGCTACATGCACAACTACAACTTCCCGCCGTACTCCGTCGGCGAGACCGGCCGCGTCGGCTCCCCCAAGCGCCGCGAGATCGGCCACGGCGCGCTCGCCGAGCGCGCGATCGTGCCCGTCCTGCCGACCCGCGAGGAGTTCCCCTACGCGATCCGCCAGGTCTCCGAGGCGCTGGGCTCCAACGGCTCGACGTCCATGGGCTCGGTCTGCGCCTCCACCATGTCGCTGCTGAACGCCGGTGTGCCCCTCAAGGCCGCCGTCGCCGGCATCGCCATGGGCCTGATCTCCCAGGAGATCGACGGCCAGACGCACTACGTCGCCCTGACCGACATCCTCGGCGCCGAGGACGCGTTCGGCGACATGGACTTCAAGGTCGCCGGCACCAAGCAGTTCGTGACCGCGCTCCAGCTCGACACCAAGCTCGACGGCATCCCCGCCTCGGTCCTGGCAGCCGCGCTGAAGCAGGCCCGCGACGCGCGCCTGCACATCCTCGACGTGATGAACGAGGCCATCGACGTCCCCGACGAGATGTCCCCGAACGCCCCGCGGATCATCACCGTCAAGATCCCGGTGGACAAGATCGGCGAGGTCATCGGCCCCAAGGGCAAGATGATCAACCAGATCCAGGAGGACACCGGCGCCGACATCACCATCGAGGACGACGGCACCATCTACATCGGTGCCGCGCAGGGCTCGCAGGCCGAGGCCGCCCGCGCCGTCATCAACGGCATCGCCAACCCGACGATGCCCGAGGTCGGCGAGCGCTACCTGGGCACGGTCGTCAAGACGA
Source organism: Streptomyces sp. NPDC060194 (assembly GCF_042728285.1). NCBI lineage: Bacteria > Bacillati > Actinomycetota > Actinomycetes > Kitasatosporales > Streptomycetaceae > Streptomyces > Streptomyces sp. NPDC060194. Next base: position 19,093 of record NZ_JBHWZH010000083.1, read on the forward strand.
CCACCTTCGGTGCGTTCGTCTCGCTGATGCCCGGCAAGGACGGCCTGCTGCACATCTCGCAGATCCGCAAGCTCGCCGGCGGCAAGCGCGTGGAGAACGTCGAGGACGTGCTCGCGGTCGGCTCCAAGGTCCAGGTCGAGATCGCCGAGATCGACCAGCGCGGCAAGCTCTCCCTGATCCCCGTGGTCGAGGGCGAAGACGCCGCCGACGAGAAGGCTGACTCCGACAAGTGACGTCGCGCAAGCCGACGACGGCCCGCCCCTCCTCGGAGGGGCGGGCCGTCGCCCGTACCCAAACGCTCATCAGCGGCGAGAACGGCATCGGCACCGTGCGGCGCACGACGCTGCCCGGCGGTCTGCGGATCGTCACCGAGACCCTGCCGTCCGTCCGCTCCGCCACCTTCGGGATCTGGGCGAACGTCGGCTCCCGCGACGAGACGCCGTCCCTCAACGGCGCCACCCACTACCTCGAACACCTCCTCTTCAAGGGCACGAAGCAGCGCAGCGCCCTCGACATCTCCTCCGCGATCGACGCGGTCGGCGGCGAGATGAACGCCTTCACGGCGAAGGAGTACACCTGCTACTACGCCCGCGTCCTCGACACCGACCTGCCGCTCGCCATCGACGTCGTCTGCGACATGCTGACCGGCTCGCTGATCGAGCAGGCCGACGTCGACGCCGAGCGCGGCGTGATCCTCGAAGAGATCGCGATGACCGAGGACGACCCGGGCGACTGCGTGCACGACCTGTTCGCGCACACCATGCTCGGCGACACCCCCCTCGGCCGCCCCGTCCTCGGCACCGTCGACACGATCAACGCGCTCGACGCGGCCCGGATCCGCCGCTTCTACCGCAAGCACTACGACCCCACGCGGCTCGTCGTCGCGGCCGCCGGCAACATCGACCACGACAAGGTGGTCCGCCAGGTCCGCGCCGCCTTCGATAGCGCCGGCGCCCTCGACCGCACCGACGCCGTCCCGCTCGCGCCCCGCGCCGGGTCCCGCACCCTCCGCGCGGCCGGCCGCCTGGAGCTGCTCCAGCGCAAGACCGAGCAGGCCCACGTCGTCCTCGGCATGCCCGGCCTCGCCCGCACCGACGACCGCCGCTGGGCGCTCGCCGTGCTCAACACCGCCCTCGGCGGCGGCATGTCCTCCCGGCTCTTCCAGGAGGTCCGCGAGAAGCGCGGCCTGGCGTACAGCGTGTACTCCTACACCTCCGCCTTCGCCGACTGCGGCCTCTTCGGCGTCTACGCCGGCTGCCGGCCGAGCCAGGTCCACGACGTCCTGAAGATCTGCCGCGACGAACTCGACCAGGTCGCCGCCCACGGTCTCCCCGACGACGAGATCGCCCGCGCCATCGGCCAGCTCTCCGGCTCCACGGTCCTCGGCCTGGAGGACACCGGCGCGCTCATGAACCGCATCGGCAAGAGCGAGCTGTGCTGGGGCGACCACATGTCGGTCAGCGACATGCTCGCCCGCATCGCCGCGGTCACCCCGGACGAGATCCGCGAGGTCGCGCACGATGTACTGGGGCAGCGCCCCTCGCTGTCCGTCATCGGCCCGCTGAGGGACCGGCAGGCCGCCCGCCTGCACGAAACCGTCGCCTGAACCAGCACCTAGGGAAGTCACCAGTCATGAGCAAGCTGCGTGTGGCCGTCATCGGAGCCAGGGGCCGGATCGGCTCCGAGGCGGTCCGCGCGGTCGAGGCCGCCGACGACCTGGAACTCGTCGCCGCACTCGGCCGCGAGGACCCGCTCGACGCCCTGACGTCCAGCGGCGCCCAGGTCGCCGTCGAGCTGACCCACCCCGACGCCGTCCTGCCGAACCTGGAGTTCATGGTCCGCCACGGCATCCACGGCGTGGTCGGCACCACCGGATGGACCGATGACCGCCTCGCGCGGCTGACCGGCTGGCTCGACGCCTCGCCCTCCACGGGCGTCCTGATCGCCCCGAACTTCTCCATCGGCGCCGTGCTGACCATGAAGTTCGCGGCCCAGGCCGCTCGCTGGTTCGAGTCCACCGAGGTCATCGAGCTGCACCACCCGAACAAGGCGGACGCCCCCTCCGGCACCGCCCACCGCACAGCCCAGCTCATCGCGGAGGCCCGCGGGAAGGCAGGCCGCCCCCCGCAGCCCGACGCCACCCGCACCGCCCTCGACGGCGCGCGCGGAGCCGATGTCGACGGCGTCCCGGTCCACTCGATCCGCCTGCGCGGGCTGCTCGCCCACCAGGAGGTCCTGCTCGGCGGCGAGGGCGAGACCCTCACCATCCGGCACGACTCGCTGCACCACAGCAGCTTCATGCCCGGCATCCTGCTCGGCGTCCGCCGGGTGCCGACCACCCCCGGCCTCACCTTCGGCCTGGAACACTTCCTCGACCTCGACGGCTGAGCCGGGACCCCCACCATGCGCGCAAAGATCACCTACTTCGCCCTCGCGGCCGTCCTGGTCCTCTGCTTCGGCGTCGTCGCCGACCTGGGGATCCGCCTGATCTCCGTCGGCGGCCCGGTCGCCGTCACCCTCGGCGTCTCCGCCTTCGTCCTGCCCGCGATCGGCGCGTGGTTCCTCTTCCACAGCACCCGCTTCGCCGTCCGTGCCAACCGGCTCTCCGCCGAGCTCGAGGCCGAGGGCGGACTCCCCGTGGACACCCTCACCCGCACCCCCGCCGGCCGCATCGACCGCGACTCCGCCGACGCGGTCTTCGCCCACCGCAAGGCGGAGACCGAGGCGGCCCCCCACGACTGGCGCACCTGGTTCCGCCTCGCCGTCGCCTACCACGACGCCCGCGACACCCCGCGCGCACGCAAGGCGATGCAGCAGGCGATCGCGCTGCGCAGGGCGCGCTGAGGCGCGAAAATATTCGGCCCGGCTGGCGTTTGAGGCCGGAGGGCGCAGCCCGACATGGGGGTGCAGGGGGGCGAAGCCTCCGCCGCGGCCCGTCAGAGCCCGCCGCCGCCCGCGCAGGGCTTCGGGAAGGGGCGGGGCTGGGGAACGACTACCGCTGCGCGTACTCCGACCCCCACCGCGCGAGCCGCTCCGCCGCCCACCGGAACGCCGCCTCACGCCCGAGGAAGTCCCCGTCGTGATCGGTGGCCAGCACCACGTCCTCGCCCCCCACCGAGGCCACGACCGCCTGCCCCTGCACCGTCCGCGGCAGCCCCATCCACCGCACCGGCTGCTGCACCCTCCGCACACCCGACACCGCCGACCACGCGAGCGTCCGCGTCCGGAGGAACGACACCCGCCGCACCCCCCGCGCCGACACCCACGCCCCCACCCGCAGCATCCGCAGCGCGACGACGACCACCACCGCCGCGATCCCCACACACGTCAACGCCCCGGACCCCGACCCGGCGAGCCCGGTCACCAGCCCCGCCATCAGCAGGTACGACGCCAGGAGCAACAGCACCGCCGCGGCGGACACCCGCCACGGCCCCGGCCGGTAGGGCCGGCGCCAGCTGTCCCGGTCCTCGAACGGCAGCGGGACATCCGCCGCGGCGGAGACGCCGAACTCACGATCAGCCGTCAGAAAAGGCAGGGGCACGACAGGTCCTCACTCCAGGCACGCTCGGGCACGCAATGCCCGGTGAGGGTATCCACAGGTCCCGCGGCTTCCACCGCCGGGTCCCCGGACGGCGCGTCGCCCCCCGGGGCCTCAGCGCCCCTCGGCCTGCGACTGCTGCTGCCCCGCCCCGTCCGGCGGCTGCAGCGCCGGCAGCCCGAACAGCAGCGAACCGACCAGACCCGCCACCACGACGAGCCCGATCATCCCCCGCCCCGCGAGCTGCGAGACGCTCGCCCGCTCCCGCGGCGGCGGTTCGACGTTGCTGCGGAACTTGTCGGCATCGGCGATGAATGCGAACGGAACGGGCTCCCGCCGGCGGAACATGAAGGGCTCTCCCCTTGGACCTCGTGACTACAGCTGTCAATGGGACAGACGATCGGATCTGCCCCGTGGTGCCGCTTTTCCCCGAAAACCTCAGATCCATGCGAACCGGTCGTTCCGCTTGCCCCGAACGGCGGACCGGAGACCCCCGCCCGGAGCCGTAGAGTGGTCGCCGCCCGAGCGACGCGATGGGAAGGACCCCGCACCGGTGACCGATTCGACCCCCCACACCAAGCCCACGTTCCGCAGCGACGTCACCGTCGAGCTGGTGAAGCACGCCGCCGCCGACTCCGACGTCCTGTGGGCGGCCAGGGTCTCCACGGCGGGGGAGCAGTCCCTCGAGGAACTGCAGAAGGACCCCGAACGGTCCAAGGGGCTCATCAACTACCTGATGCGCGACCGCCACGGCAGCCCGTTCGAGCACAACTCCATGACGTTCTTCGTCAGCGCCCCGATCTTCGTCTTCCGCGAGTTCATGCGGCACCGCGTGGGGTGGTCGTACAACGAGGAGTCCGGCCGCTACCGGGAGCTCCAGCCCGTCTTCTACGTCCCCGGCGCCGACCGCAAGCTCGTCCAGGAGGGCCGCCCGGGCAAGTACGTCTTCGTCGAGGGCACCGAGGCGCAGCAGGACCTGACCGCCCGCGTCATGGAGGACTCCTACCGCCAGGCCTACGACGCCTACCAGGAGATGCTCGCCGAGGGCGTCGCCCGCGAGGTCGCCCGCGCGGTCCTGCCCGTCGGCCTCTTCTCGTCCATGTACGCCACCTGCAACGCGCGCTCCCTGATGCACTTCCTCGGTCTGCGCACCCAGCACGAGCTGGCCAAGGTCCCGTCGTTCCCGCAGCGCGAGATCGAGATGGTCGGTGAGGCCATGGAGGCCCACTGGGCCGAACTCATGCCGCTCACCCACGCCGCCTTCAACGCCAACGGCCGCGTCGCCCCCTGACGGCACGAGCCGCCAGGCCCCGGTACGGATGTACGAATCTCATGACCGAAGTGTCCGTATTGCGGGCTTTCGGGAAGTTCATCTAGCCTGATCGAACGGACCCGGCGCTGCTTGAACCCCCGAGCAAGCAGTGCCGGGCTCCTTCTCGTCACCTCACCCGAGGGGACACTCGGCGCTGAGCAGCGAGTAGCGTGGTACCCATGGCCCCGACCTCCACTCCGCAGACCCCCTTCGGGAGGGTCCTCACCGCCATGGTCACGCCCCTGACGGCGGACGGCGCACTCGACCTCGACGGCGCACAGCGACTCGCCACCCACCTGGTGGACGCCGGCAACGACGGCCTGATCGTCAACGGCACCACCGGCGAGTCCCCGACCACCGGCGACGCGGAGAAATCGGAACTGGTCCGGGCGGTCGTGGCCGCCGTCGGCGACCGCGCCCACGTCGTCGCCGGCGTCGGCACCAACGACACCCGCCACTCCCTGGAGCTCGCCCGCGCGGCCGCCGCCGACGGCGCCCACGGCCTCCTCGCCGTCACCCCGTACTACAACAAGCCCCCGCAGGAGGGGCTTCTGCGGCACTTCACCGCCATCGCGGACGCCACCGACCTCCAGGTCATGCTCTACGACATCCCCGGCCGCAGCGGCGTCCCCATCAACACGGAGACGATCGTCCGGCTCTCGGAGCACCCCCGGATCGTGGCCAACAAGGACGCCAAGGGCGACCTCGGCCGCGCCAGCTGGGCCATCGCCCGCTCCGACCTCGCCTGGTACTCCGGCGACGACATGCTCAACCTGCCGCTGCTCTCCGTCGGCGCCGTCGGCTTCGTCTCCGTGGTCAGCCACCTGGTCACCCCCGAGCTGCGCGCCATGGTCGAGGCGTACGTCTCCGGCGACGTGCAGAAGGCGACCGAGATCCACCAGCGGCTCCTGCCCGTCTTCACCGGCATGTTCCGCACCCAGGGCGTCATCACCACCAAGGCCGCCCTCACCCTCCAGGGCCTGCCCGCCGGCCCCCTGCGCCTCCCCCTCGTGGAACTCACCCCCGAGGAGACGGCCAAGCTGAAGATCGATCTTGCGGCGGGTGGGGTACAGCTCTGACATCGAGCGCACTGCGCTCCCCGGACTTCACAACTGAATACGCACCACAGACAACTGCAACAGCACGAACGACACGCGCGCCACGTGCCCAGGAGGTACGTGGCGTGCGTGGTTGAGGAGAATCTTTTGAGCCATCCGCACCCTGAACTCGGCGCACCCCCGAAGCTCCCCAAGAACGGCCTGCGGGTCACCCCGCTCGGCGGTCTGGGCGAGATCGGCCGCAACATGACGGTCTTCGAATTCGGCGGCCGCCTGCTGATCGTCGACTGCGGCGTCCTCTTCCCCGAGGAGGAGCAGCCCGGAATCGACCTGATCCTGCCGGACTTCAGCAGCATCCGGGACCGCCTGGACGACATCGAGGGCATCGTCCTCACCCACGGCCACGAGGACCACATCGGCGGCGTCCCGTTCCTGCTCCGCGAGAAGCCGGACATCCCGCTCATCGGCTCCAAGCTCACGCTCGCCCTTATCGAGGCGAAGCTCCAGGAGCACCGCATCCGGCCCTACACCCTCGAGGTCGCCGAGGGCGACATCGAGCGGCTCGGACCGTTCAACTGCGAGTTCGTCGCGGTCAACCACTCCATCCCGGACGCGCTGGCCGTCGCCATCCGCACCCCGGCCGGCATGGTCGTCCACACCGGCGACTTCAAGATGGACCAGCTGCCGCTGGACCGCCGGCTGACCGACCTCCCGACCTTCGCCCGGCTCGGCGAGGAGGGCATCGACCTCCTCCTGTCGGACTCCACGAACGCCGAGGTCCCCGGGTTCGTGCCGCCGGAGCGGGACATCTCCAACGTCCTGCGGACGGTGTTCGCCAACGCCGACAAGCGGATCATCGTGGCCAGCTTCGCCAGCCACGTGCACCGCATCCAGCAGATCCTGGACGCCGCCCACGAGTACGGCCGTCGCGTCGCCTTCGTCGGCCGCTCGATGGTCCGCAACATGGGCATCGCCCGCGACCTCGGCTACCTCAACGTCCCGGCCGGCCTCATCGTCGACGTCAAGACGCTCGACGACCTGCCCGACCACGAGGTCGTCCTCGTCTGCACCGGCTCCCAGGGCGAGCCCATGGCCGCCCTCTCCCGGATGGCCAACCGCGACCACCAGATCCGGATCGTCCCCGGCGACACGGTCATCCTGGCCTCGTCCCTCATCCCGGGCAACGAGAACGCGGTCTACCGCGTGATCAACGGCCTCAGCCGGTGGGGCGCCAACGTCGTCCACAAGGGCAATGCCAAGGTGCACGTCTCCGGCCACGCCTCGGCCGGCGAGCTGCTGTACTTCTACAACATCTGCAAGCCGAAGAACTTGATGCCGGTGCACGGCGAATGGCGCCACCTCCGCGCCAACGCCGAACTGGGCGCCCTGACGGGCGTGCCCAAGAACCACATCGTCATCGCCGAGGACGGCGTGGTCGTCGACCTGGTCGACGGCGCCGCGAAGATCTCCGGCAAGGTCCAGGCCGGCTACGTGTACGTGGACGGCCTGTCGGTCGGCGACGTGACGGAGACGTCCCTCAAGGACCGCCGGATCCTCGGCGACGAGGGCATCATCTCGGTCTTCATCGTGGTCGATTCCTCGACCGGCAAGATCGTGGGCGGCCCGCACATCCAGGCCCGCGGCTCCGGTATCGACGACGCGAAGTTCAGCGCCGTCGTGCCGAAGATCGAGGAGGCCATCGGCCGTTCCGCGCAGGACGGCGTCGTCGAGCCCCACCAGCTCCAGCAGCTGGTGCGTCGCTCGGTGGGCAAGTGGGTGTCCGACACCTACCGCCGCCGCCCGATGATCCTCCCGGTCGTCGTCGAGGTCTGACCCCTCGTCAGGCCCCGTGCAGGGAGCCGGGCCCCCGATTTGCTTCGGACGGCCCGGCTCCAGTACGTTTACGTCTCCGCCTGCGGGGCAGCCGAGTTCCAATACGGTGCTCGGAGCACTTCGCGAAGACGGTGGAAAATCCGACCGGGGAAACCTGCTAGAGTCGGAGACGCAAGACCGAAGGGAAGAGCCCGGAGGAAAGCCCGAGAGGGTGAGTACGAAGGAAGCGTCCGTTCCTTGAGAACTCAACAGCGTGCCAAAAGTCAACGCCAGATATGTTGAT